>JAKSDM010000619.1 GCA_022360135.1 Pseudanabaenales cyanobacterium
AGCAGCTCTCGTAAGGCGCGGGCGTCAGCCCATACTGGCGGCAGAGAAACTGGCGCATTGGCCTGAAGGATAATCTGTCTTTCTTGGGCTAGGGCTGAGGCCGAAATTAGCAGCGGCTCTAAAATATCCGCCACCTGGCAGGTGGATAGTCTCAATTCGATTCCTAAGCCCGCACTTGGCAGCAAACGGGTTGACTGCTCTAGAGATGGGGTTTCCCTATCAGAGATAACGTCAGCGGTCTCACCCGTCTGGACTAGTTGTTTGGCAGGCTCTAGATCTGCTTTGCCGGCAGGTAGTAAGGCTGGCCTCAAGCCCGGGGGAAGGGTGTTTGCCTCACCCAATTCCGCATCGCCGAAATCAATCGCCGCATCGAACTGTTGCAGCAATTCCTGTAGGCGATCGCTCTCTCGGATAATTCCTGTCGCAATCTTATGGTTGCCGTCCTCAGGCTGCAGTCGTTTGAGCAGCAGTTTGCCAAATGTGCGCAATGCAGTGAGTGGATTGCGAAACTGATGCAGCAGATCATGTAAAATCTTTGACTGACGATCTTGCACCAAACGCTTATTTTGTAGCTTATTTTGCAGCCACTGCCCGCGCTGATCTAATACACAAGCAAAGGCTAATGTGCAAGCAAACTGATCTAACTGAGCCCGTTCTGGCTGATTCCAGGAACGATCGCTGCGGGTAGTAACCAACAATCCCATCACCACCCCTTCATGAATCAACGGCAAAACGATTCGTCCCTCAGAACCCAACGAATCTTTGCTGTAAACACTACTGTAAACACTGTCAACTACTGTATAGGCAGAAGTGTGATCATACTTATCGACTAACTCAGGCGTAAGCGCACTGGACGGAAGCGCTTTTTGATCTGACGCGCTTTGCTCCACCTGATCTAAATTCTCTACAGTAGAGGGTAAGTCATCAGGGGGCAATCTTTGTTGTGGAAATGTTTTCCAATTAGCAGACTCCCAGACCATGGCTGATTCTGGAAAAGCCACGATTGGGACTAATTCAGTTTCTTTATGATTCACCAACTTTTCGGTCAGGTAAACCACCGCAGAGGCTGCCCCCAAACTTTTGCACAAGAGTTTTACTTGTGACTGACAAAGTGCAATGAATTCTGAGCTGGCGGGCATAAGCATGCAGGGTGTTCCCAGTCTTATCAGGGTTTTAACAAAAATTAAAGATTTGTCAACATTTTGGAGGCTGAAATTTGCCTTGCTAGATTCCCTGAAAAATCCGATAAGCCTTTGGTTCAAATGGATTTGAGAGAAGCATTAAGTGTGTATCAATAATTTTAAGAGAAGTTGAAATTCTTAGGTCAAACCTATATACTTTGCAGGGTCTAGGAATTTTGTAACTACCACTACACTAATTAGCGTATAAGAGGAGGTAGGCGGTTTGGCAAGGAGACGCAAGCGTAAGAGTCGGCGCCGTTTGGAAGGGCGACGCATTCTTGAAAATGTTCCTCAATATAGTATCGAGAGTAGGAATGAAAAGCCAGTCACTGCGGCTCGCAACTTTATACATGCAGAAGGAATTGCGCCTCCTGCACTGTTGCTTGTGAAACGCAATGAACATACTACTGATCGATACTTCTGGGCTGAGAAGGGGCTGTTTGGGGCGCAGTATGTTGAAGAGAATCATTTCCTTTTTCCGAGTCTGCGGCTAGATGAAGAGGAACCTGAACCCTTTGGTATCGCGGCTAAATAGGGACTGTAAATTTAACTTAAGTTTTGGGATTTGCCTGTTCCACCAAGACAGGTTCCTACATACCTATAATTCATCCCTTAATTCAGCAATGCCCCTATAACGGGTCAACCTACGACAATGGCGCCTACAAAACCTATATGTATGGAACCAGCTTGGCATTCGGTATGACGATTGAAAATGCGATCGGCAGTGGCGGCAATGATCAGATTATGGGTAATGCTGTCGCCAATGTGATCTAAGGGGGGAGTGGCGACGATCAGATTGAGGGGCATGGCGGCGACGATACCTTAGAAGACGGTCAGGGTAACGATACCTTGGAAGGCGGCCGGGGAGCTGACGTAATCACGGGGGGAAGTGGTCGTGATACTTTTTTCTACAAGAATGTTGACCACCACCTTGACACTATCTTAGGCCCTTATGCCACGGTATCTATACAAGTCTTACCCTATCTTTCCTTGCTGATATCAGCAAAGTAGTGGGAATTCGTAGCTCGGTCGTTACTGCGGCTTGTTCGAAGCCACCCTCAGCAGTAGTAACTGTGACAAAGCCTGTCCCTATGGTTTGATTGGAGCTGAGTTGGCGACCCTCAAACCTGATTGACTGACAGAACTCCTGAAACCCCTGAAAATTCGTAGGATGGGTTAGCGAAGCGTAACCCATGCGGGCGTTGGGTTTCGCACGCTCAACCCAACCTACACAGGGAAGATTTGTCAGTCAACCAGCCCTCAAACATCCTCTAACAGAGCGCGTAACCAGGTTCTACCGTGAAAACGAAGCGCGGCTGGCGACAATCCTGAACCAGGGTTGAGAGTCCGAGATATTGCCTTTTCTGGAGATGTCAAAGCAATGGCCTCTCTAATCTTTTCTCTGTTAGAAGGCGGCATGTTAATGGTCCGCGCCGGAGACGGGATCAAACAGTAGCGATCCATCATCAAGCAGCTCATGCAGCTGATTAAAGGATAATTTTTTATCTGCCCACTTATCAACTAGTAGGTTTGGAGGCTTATCCACGTACCATGACAATCGAGGGGTTCGAGTAGTAGCGGAACAAAACGCACGATAAGCAATGATCGTTTTTTGTACCAATTAAACCTCTCTGGTAGAAGGGGGCTGAAACCCTTGATACACCGTTATGATTTCCTGTACCAATTAGGGTAATGTGTAATGTTTAGGTGATTTCCAGGAAATAAAATACCAGACAAATCAGCTAAATGCATTATAGGGAATGAACCACCTTTCCAAAGACGGTAAATTCTTTCTCACAAATCATCTTATAAACTATCTAAGTCAAAATTGAAAAAGCCAACTTTAGAGAAATTCCTGGCAGGGAGACAACGATTGCCAAAAGGCTTGTGTAGTGTTTGATACAGCTAAGAGAGAAAAAAAGAGATAGGTAAAACAACCTAGTAAACATGATCTATCTCTAGAAAATGAGAGCAAAAGAATATCAGAAAATCCTACAAAATGAACTGGACTACAGCACCTATCTATTACTAACTTTAGGTTCAATCATTATAAAACAGGACAACGCGCTACGGAACTTGCCCTGTCTACTTTCTGAGTCCTATGTATCCCTGCCAGCAGATCACCAAAAGCCGATAAGAGCCCGAAGTTGATGCAACTCCTACCGAAGTCATAAAAATACACAATTAGTATTATGATCGATACTGACAATACTGGAAGCCTTGGTTATGTTCCGAAGGAGCGCTTTTATACTCAGCTTGAACAACGTCAGTTCGACAGAAAATTCTGGCGAAAAAAGAGACTGAAACCTATGCTGAGGTGTCCCTCCATAGATGTCAGCCATGGATACTAATAATCGCCTTGATGTTACCGAAATTTTCTGCCAAGTAGACG
>JAKSDM010001641.1 GCA_022360135.1 Pseudanabaenales cyanobacterium
ACACGTCTCAACGGCTAATCCATAAAGACGATTAGAAAATGCCACACCCCGCTCGAATAGATTTCCCTGGAAGAAAAAACTTGTAGCTGTTTTGTGCTCAATTCCTTGGGATTCAAGCTCTTCGGAGAAAACAAGCAGCATGATTATACATCTAAGATAGAGTTCCAATTTTCCCTGATGATTTATAGAACAAGGTGCTTAAGCCTCTTGTCTAATCAAGTTTAATTCTGAGCAAGCTCAAAAACTTGAGTAAGGTGCTGGGGCAGCAATGAAATAGATCATGCCGTTCACGATGCCCCCTAGACAGCAAACCTGCAATGTGGTGTAACTGGTTGTAATACAATCCTAGAGTTTCTGGCGGTGGAACCCTTCCGCCAAATTGCTTAATCTGGATTGGTAATTGTACTGACTGCGCCAGGATAAGTCTAAGCCGTCATCTTAGGCTGGTTAATCCGGCGGGGAAAAGAAACGAAAGAGATAAGCGAGGGCTTATTCCCAGCTCCAATCTACCTTCCCTAATCTCCCAAAACCCACACTTTCAGGTTCGGTAACCCCTCCTTCAGGTAAAAGCTTTGGGCAAGCACTATATAAATAGCTGTTAAGCCGGAGCAAAGAATTTATTTATGGGAAAAGTAGTCGGAATTGACTTGGGCACCACTAACTCCTGCGTTGCTGTGATGGAGGGGGGTAAACCTACAGTAATTGCTAATGCTGAGGGATTTCGCACTACACCCTCGGTGGTTGCCTACGCTAAAAATGGCGATCGCCTTGTGGGGCAGATTGCTAAACGTCAGGCGGTGATGAACCCTCAGAATACTTTTTATTCGGTGAAGCGATTTATTGGTCGCCGCTACGACGAGGTAACCACTGAGACGACTGAAGTTTCCTACAAGGTGCTCAACATCAACGGCAACGTCAAGCTCGATTGCCCGACTGCCGGTAAGCAATTTGCCTCAGAAGAAATTTCAGCCCAAGTTTTGCGGAAGTTAGCAGATGATGCTAGTAAATATCTAGGCGATCAAGTTAACCAAGCAGTCATTACTGTACCTGCTTATTTTAATGACTCTCAGCGTCAGGCCACCAAAGACGCCGGACGGATTGCGGGACTTGAGGTTCTAAGGATTATCAACGAGCCGACAGCGGCGGCGTTAGCCTACGGCTTAGACAAAAAGAGTAATGAAACTATCCTAGTGTTTGATTTGGGAGGGGGAACCTTCGACGTCTCCATTTTAGAAGTGGGGGATGGCGTGTTCGAGGTATTAGCCACCTCAGGCGACACCCACTTAGGAGGGGATGATTTCGACAAGAAGATCGTAGACCATCTGGCTGCAGAGTTTATGAAGGCTGAGGGCATCGATCTGCGCAAGGACAAGCAAGCCTTGCAACGCCTGACCGAAGCAGCTGAGAAAGCGAAGATCGAGCTATCTAGCGTTACCCAGGCTGAGGTCAACCTGCCCTTTATTACCGCCACTCAGGATGGGCCCAAGCATCTTGATACGACATTGACCCGGGCTAAGTTCGAGGAGTTGTGTGCTGACCTGATCGACCGCAGCCGCATACCGGTTGAGAACGCCATGCGGGACGCTAAATTGGATAAGAACGCCATCAACGAAGTTGTGCTGGTAGGAGGATCTACCCGAATTCCCGCGGTTAAAGAGTTAGTTAAACGAATCCTCGGCAAGGAACCCAACCAAAGTGTCAATCCCGACGAAGTGGTTGCCGTTGGGGCAGCTATTCAGGGCGGTGTCCTGGCTGGTGAGGTGAAGGACATCCTGCTCCTGGATGTAACGCCTTTGTCTCTCGGTGTAGAAACCCTAGGCGGCGTCATGACTAAGCTGATTACCCGCAACACGACTATTCCGACCAAGAAGTCTGAGGTATTCTCCACCGCCGTGGATGGTCAAACCAATGTCGAGATTCATGTTCTCCAAGGTGAACGGGAAATGGCGTCTGGTAACAAGAGCCTGGGAACCTTCCGCTTGGATGGCATCCCGCCTGCTTCCCGAGGAGTGCCGCAAATTGAAGTGACCTTTGATATTGACGCCAATGGAATCCTCAACGTCACGGCGAAGGATAAAGGCACTGGCAAGGAGCAGTCTATCAGTATCACGGGCGCCTCTACCCTATCGGATAGTGAAGTGGAGCGCATGGTTAAGGATGCTGAGGCGCATTCAACCGAGGATAAAGAGCGTCGGGAGAAAATTGACCTCAAGAACCAGGCTGACTCCTTGGCTTACCAAGCTGAGAAGCAAGTCGGCGAACTTGGGGATAAGGTTCCGGCTGATGATAAGCAGAAAGTGGAAGGTCAAATCAAGGAGCTTAAGGCTGCGATTGCAAGTGAGGACTTTGACAAGATCAAGTCTCTGACTGCTGAATTGCAACAGTCTCTCTATAGCATCAGTAGCAATCTGTATCAGCAAAGCGGCGCTCAATCCGGCGAACCGGCCGCTGATGCCGCCAGTGATGGCGGCGCCGGAACCTCCGGCGGTGAGGATGATGTGATTGACGCTGAGTTTTCCGAAACCGACGCAAATAAGTAGCGGCGTCATTAGGGGGGTGAGGACTTCACCCCAGTGTTGCCATTCAATTTTGCTCCGGCTAGTTAAGGTAGAAGGCGATCGCCCTCTACCTTTTTTACAATTTTGAAAAAGCTTGTGATGAATTGTAAGGATTCAGCATTGCATTTTCTGAACAAGCGCTAAATTTCATAATTTCTGATGGGGAATAGCTTTAACTTTGCTAGAAGGGAAGAAGCGTAGGTTGGGGACGTGTTCTAGGTATCGCCATGGCCAATCCCGTTTTGACGCTTACCGAATTCGATCAGCAGCGCTCTAAAGCGCTGCATGACGAGATCCAGTTAGCTCTGGCGATTGCAGATGAACCCGTTTTGCGATCGCTCCTAGTAGAAACCACTCCTATCATTGCTCCACCCCATCGCATCGGTTCAATCACTGCTGAGATTGGCGTTCCCCTGTTGAGCGCCGACAGTTCGATTGATGGGATTCTAAGGTTTGAAGCCATCCACTGTGTTCTGGCAAATACTCAACCAGAAGAGGCACCAGCGCCAACGGCATTTAGCTCTCATCATCGGATGCGAGACTACTCACAACTAACCCGCTGTCATTCGGAGTTATATACCCTGGCTCAAGACGTTCCCCTGTCCCAAGCGATCGCGCTACTAACCCACGCCGGATTTAGGGCTGAGCAAGTCAACACTATCCTCCACCTGCCGAATGACGCTTGGCATAAGTCCTGGTGGTATACCTTGGATGCCGCCGGGTATCTGACAGTGCCTTTTCAGCGGTTTATTCGCACTCGACAGTATGCCGACGGCGCCTTCACCATCCAGTACAAAGACTACTACGCCGAAGAACGCCCCCTCTGTTTCAAGAGCAAAGACCAACGGGTGCCGGTGGCGATTAAATCTGAATTTCAAGGCTTTCGGGAAACCCTGGAGAAGATTAACCAAGCCAGAGCACAACTGGGGGCCCACCAAGCCATACTGATTTGCGACACCCTCTCAGGATTAGAGGCGCAGGGCTTTATCAGGCAAGGAGTCAGCCTTTACACAACCACTTCCCTGAGGCTGCCGGTTCGAGTAAACTGCGCCCTCTGCGCCAGCCTAGGCTGCCCCATGAATGGGCGAAAGGATTCTCCGGTGATAACCTGCGCTCGCTTCTCTTTGGAAGGATGAAAATCAGAAAAATTTTAGATTTTAGATTTTGGATTTTAGAGCGGGTGCTGGGGAACGCAAAATATTTCCAAATGATTTCAGAGTAGCGACCTGCTATTGAGTTAACGGGACCTTGGCGGATCATCTTTGCGGGAGAGTCCCAACATTGGCAATTGAGGCCGAGAGGAGTGGTCGGGCAGATAACGCACAGACGGTTGGGCGAAATCCCCAACCTGTTTGCGTTGAATATGCCACCAGCGGTAGGCGATCGCTGCGCCGATTGTCCCCAAACCAAATACCAGCAGAGAACCTCGACCCTCTAGCCCCCCCAACAACAGATCTACAGCTCCGACTGTCACAACAAAACTGATCAAGGGCTGACGCCGATAGGCTTGCTTGAGAAGTCGAGTCCACACAATACTCATTCAAACTCCGTTCTCGATCCATTTGTGCTGGTTGAAACTTCTAGCGCCCTAGCCCCAGCCAAGCCAGGTGAGTATGCTTCTACCCGTCACATACTCTATGACTACAATAGCAATAAAGCCAATCATGGCGACCCGGCCATTGAGGCGCTCTGCATAGGCGTTAAAGCCAGTCTTAGGGCGTTCTAGCTTTGGCAGGACTGTAGGCTTAATTTCAGTCATCGGTTCTTTGAATATCTTTAGACTATCTAATCTTGTCATATTCTTAAGTATCTACAAGTATCTGACGGAACGTCAATGACGGATCTCCCCCCTTCATGCCCAAGTCTCAATTCTATGTTCAGTGACGAAAGAGGGATATGAGCTGCAGGCGCGGAGTTTCAAAGCTAACCCCGTTCAAGATCAAGATACAGACTATGCTGACGAGCAGCTGCCAGATCGATTCACTCCACTCTGTCAGAAGAGCAAAGTTCGACACTTCCTATCTTTTAGTTCTGATTAAGCTAGAGATAAGGGAGGGAGTTATCCACTTAAGTCGGTAACGTTCTGACTGGGCAAGAAGTCATTGTTCAGATGACAAATAAGCAATGACCAATGACTAATTACAGATCGATTCTGGATTCTGGATTCTAGATTCTGAATTCTATTTTAGGGATCCTTTCCCACTTCAAGTTGGGCCCGAAATCAGTTTATCAGGGAGGTGTCAGATGGAAATTGGAGTTCCCAAAGAGATAAAGGATCAGGAATTTCGAGTTGGGCTTAGTCCGAATAGTGTGCAGGCGCTTCAGGAGTATGGCCACGTTGCTTTTGTCGAAAGGGGGGCCGGACTAGGCGCTGGTTTCAGCGATGAAGACTATCTCAAAGCCGGGGCTAAGTTAGTGGCGACTGCGGCGGAAACTTGGCAGTGTGAAATGGTCGTAAAGGTCAAGGAGCCACTGCCGTCAGAATATCCTTTGATGCAAAAGGGACAAATTCTTTTCACCTTCCTACATCTAGCAGCCAGTCGAGAACTGACGGAATGTTTGATAGCAAGTGGAGTGAACGCGATCGCCTACGAAATGGTAGAGATCAACCATCAACGTCCCCTCCTGACCCCCATGAGCATTATTGCCGGTCGTCTCTCTGTGCAGTTCGGCGCCCGCTATTTGGAGCGACAGCAGGACGGTCGCGGCGTGCTGCTCGGGGGAGTGCCGGGTGTACGTCCCGGTCGCGTCGTGGTTTTGGGCGGCGGCGTAGTAGGAACAGAAGCCGCCAAGATGGCGATCGGTCTAGGGGCCCAAGTGCAAATTGTGGATATTAGCGTGGATCGCCTCGCCTATCTGGAAACTTTGTTTGGCTCCAGAGTTGAGTTGCTTTACAGTAGTCCAGCCGAAATTCAACGCATTGTTCCAGAGGCAGATTTACTGATTGGCGCAGTCCTAGTACCGGGTCGTCGTCCTCCCCAACTGGTGTCTCGGCGGTCAGTCAGTCAAATGCATCCCGGTTCTGTGATTATCGATGTCGCTGTAGACCAAGGGGGGTGTATCGAAACCCTGCGCCCCACCTCCCACACCCATCCCACCTATGTTGAGGAAGCTGTCCTCCACTATGGCGTCCCCAACATGCCGGGCGCAGTTCCCTGGACAGCTACCCAGGCATTAAATAACAGCACCTTGCCCTATGTTTTTCAGCTGGCCCAGCATGGCTTCAAGGCATTAGAGCTTGACCTGGCGCTGGCTGAAGGTTTGAATATTACCAATCACAAACTGGTTCATCCAGCCGTGCAGGAAGTTTTTCCTGATTTAACTTAGAGACTTCAGGAAAGCCTTATTGGTGAGACAACGCAGTTTTAGGCGCCCACACACTGACAACCGTGTCTTGGAAAGGGTAAAAACGCTTGTAGATGTTAGAAACTTCCCCAATCTTATCGTAGTTGTCTGGAAAGTCAATTCCTGATGCTTTCATACAACTAATAATCTCAGGACGGATACGACTATTGACCAAGAGTATCGAATTTTGCTTATCCTTCTTTGAAGACATAATGTTATTGCAAATCCGATTCGACGACTCAAATTCTCCACCATGATCAAGATACCAAGGCGCACCCGGCGAAACACCTCCCAAGAGATAGACAATTCCAGGCATATCGTACAATGCGATAATGGGGTCATCTAGTTGAAAGTTTGTCTGTTTAATCAAAGCGCTTAGAGCCTGAATAAAATCTTTGGTCTGTGGATCAACCTTTAAGCGACTATTTTTAAATTGAGCCAGGTTGACGATCTCTGTCTGCTGTGGAAGAGGCTCAACCAGGCGGTAAGGTTTATAAATATGCCAATACGTTATCTTTAACAGCAGCCAGATAACCACACTGACCATAAATAAAGATATAAAGGGTTTGGCTTTACCATTTCTATTAAGATTGACAAGTAATATAATGATTAGAGCAAACCAGGGAACAATATTTTTTGCTGCTAGAGTAGTGACGGAAGTGTCGGTGCCAAGCCCCGCTATAAAAGGCAGAAAGAATAAAAATAAACAGGCGGATAGGGCTTGCCAAAATCTATCGTTTTGAAAGCCCAGGAATTGAAAATTTACTTTTTCCCAAAAACGAGCCATCAAAATGATCAACAGAAAGGCAATTACAAGAACGTAGTAGGGGGTTATTGCACGATTACCTCCTTCACCAAAAAGCAAAAATGAAAAACCCTGATAAAGGTGATAGATAATATCTAACGACAATCCAGATATTAATATCCAAAACAAATAACGATTTTTCTTTACCCTTAAATACTGAGTTGAAAAGTAAATAGTAGAAAATAGAAATACACTGAGATAAAACCATAAAAAGTTATTCGATGTAGACAACAATCCCTTGTACTCTCTCAATGGTTCTTTCCATAAAGATAAAAGCATTAGAATTGGACTTAAAATCTTGGGAGAATCTGATGATGGAGCATAATTAGTCGACAAATTTTGGGATAACAGTTCAATATATTGAGAAACATCTTGAAAGATAGTAAAGTAAGATAATGCACCAATAACACACCCTGTAATCAGACAACTGAAAGTCATAAAATAGTATCTAAAATCTACTTTTCTGTGATATAGCAGCGTTATAATAAATAACAAACACAGGAAATTAACTGAGGAAGGAGGTTTAATAAAAAACTGAAATACTGATGAATAACCAATACCTATCCATGCTACTTTGAGTGAAGTAGACTTTAGCGCCTTTGTAGGGTCTTGAGATATCGTAAAAAATACTAGACTGGCCTGCAGCAAGTTCGCTGCATTATTGAGGGTATTGTAAGACAAAACATGGTAGGTGTCATAATCTAAGATGAACCCTCCAAATACCAAGAAAAGTGAGGTAAACATCAGACCCCATACCTGGTTTTTCTGATCATAAAATCTATGTAGCCAGTTCCAGAAACAGACAGCAAAGATCAATGATGAGGTGATTGTTATAATTAGGGCGATTAAGCGATAAGTAATTATACCTGGATTCATCCAGCCGAATAATTTATACCCGATAGTATGAAAAGAGGTGATAACTTCAAATCGTTCTTGTAAGGCATGAAACCCTAATAAACAATAGCCTTCGTCGGTGATATCGAACCCTTTGTCAATCCCCCAAAGACGTAAACCCAGGGTGAAAATTACCGCAATTAG
>JAKSDM010000365.1 GCA_022360135.1 Pseudanabaenales cyanobacterium
AGGGCGGCTAAGGAACTGGATTTTAACCCCAACGCGATTATCATCACCGTTGGCCCGTCCAACCCTCAATTTGCAGATGAAATGGGCGCCGACGCCGATTACGTCTTTGGGCCGACCCAGTGGGAAAGCACGATGGGCTATGAAGATGAGTACTTTGGCACGGCTCAAGCCTATGCTGAGCGCTATGAAGCCATGTGGGGAGAACCGCCGACCTACCAAGCGGCGGGCGCAACCGCAGTCGGGTTGGTGCTGCAACTGGCGATTGAAGCAGCCGACTCGTTAGAGACAGACGCGGTTCGGCAGGCCATGAATGAACTGAACGTGCAAACCTTCTACGGCCCAATCCAATTTGATCAAATTGGTAGAAACGCCGCCAAACCTATGGGCGGCATTCAGATTCTGAATGGCCAAATTAAGGTTGTCGCGCCAGAAAGTGTCGCTGTAACAGATATGGCCTATCCCCTGCCAGCCTGGAAAGAACGATGACGAGCGGTCACGGGTCACTGGACCAATGACCAATAACCAATGACCAATAAATTCTTGCCCAGCCAGAAGTTCCAGCCTAATTGGACACCCTCTCATGACTCAATTTCTGCAAGCACTTGTCAGCGGCCTATTACTCGGTGGGTTCTATGGAGTAATGGTGCTCGGGTTTTCGGTGCTCTGGGGCGTGATGGGAATTATCAACCTGGCCCATGGGGAGTTCCTCATGACCGGGGCCTATCTCGCTTGGTTACTCTTTCGCAACTTTGGCGTCGACCCCTTCGCCTCACTGCTGCTGATCATACCGGTGATGTTCTGGGTCGGTTACGGCCTGCAAAAAATACTGCTCAACCGATTGGTGGAACGTCCGCATCTAACGACACTGTTGGTTACTTTTGGCCTCTCGATTAGTCTGGCTAACCTGCACAAAATCCTTTACAGCGCTGATCCGCGAAATGTCCCGGTTTCCTACAGCGGCGCCTTCCAACTGGGAGAAATTTCGCTGCCGATTGTGAAAACCATCCTCTTCGGGGTGGCGCTGGCAATGATGTTAGGGCTGTATTTGTTTTTGCAGCATACTCGCTTCGGTCGGGCCATCCGGGCAGCGGCTCAGAACAAGGACGCCGCCCGGATTGTGGGCATTGACATTGAGCAAATCTACGCCATTACCGCAGGGCTTTGCATCGCTCTAACGGCGGCGGCGGGAGCGATGATTAGTCCCACCCAAGCCATCTTTCCCTTTATGGGGCAACCCTTTACCCTGAAGGCATTTACGATTACGGTATTAGGAGGGCTGGGGCAAATTCCGGGGGCGCTACTGGGCGGTGTGCTGTTGGGGGTTACAGAAGTGATGGCGGCGACTTACATTCCTGGTATTGGGACAAACCTGGGGGTGGCGATCAGCCTGATTCTGCTGGTGGTGATCCTGGTGGTGCGACCTCAAGGATTGTTCCCCGGACTCAGACCGATGCAAATGGATTAGCCGATGCTCTTATCGCTCTGGAAACGGAAAAAAATCCTGCTGTGGCTATTGCTGCTGCTGGGATTAGCCCTCTATCCCTATATCGGCGCTAGCGGACTACAACTCTTTAGCGCCACTCAGCTGTTTATCTGGGTAGTGCTGGCCTCAAACTGGAATTTGATTGCCGGGATGACTGGCTATGTGGACTTTGGCCACGCCGTTTTCTTTGGCATTGGCGCCTATGTTATGGGGATTCTGGTTACCCCATCGCCTTTACTCTTCGCCCCCGGATTATCCTTCTGGCAGGCATTACCCTGGGCAGGTCTGGCAGTTGTTTTATTCGCCTTGCTGATTGGTTGGGCTACATTGAGGCTGAAGGGACCCTACTTTTCTATCGCCATGCTGGGCACCTTCGCCGCCACTCGAGAAGTGGTGCGGATTCTGCGCCCTTTGACCGGGGGGGGCGTCGGTCTCGACTTACCGCCGATGTTGAATCGGATCAGTGACTATTACTTTATGCTGGGGGTGATGGGTCTGGTCGTTAGCCTGATCTGGTGGATTCGAAACAGCGAGTTCGGACTGAGTTTGATCGCCATTCGAGAAGATGAGATTGGGGCTGAGATGCGGGGCATTAACACCACAGCGCATAAGTTGACGGCGCTGGCGATCGCCGCCTTTTTCACCGGCCTCACCGGTGCCTTTTGGGCCTGGCAGAATACCTACATCGACCCAGATGTTGTGTTTGTGGGAATTCGCAATATCAATATGGTAATGATGAGCCTGCTGGGCGGCATCGGCACTGTTTGGGGACCTCCGCTCGGCGCTGTCGTTCTCGTTGTCCTCCAGGATGTGGTTTGGAGCAACCTGCTGCACTACCACCTGCTTGTCCTGGGGATGCTGCTGATTCTGCTGGTGCTCTTGATCCCGTCGGGAATTCTGGGGGCTCTCAGCAACCGCCGCGCCTTTTCTGTTAAGATGCTGCTCAAACGCTGGAGCCAAGCCAGATGAACGCTGCGACTAACTCACCTGTTCCCTTGCTAGAGGCGCGTCAAGTCAGTAAGTATTTTGGCGGTCTAGCGGCGGTCAACCAGGTTGATCTGGCGATTCCTGCCGGTGAGGTGGTGGGATTAATTGGTCCCAATGGCAGCGGCAAGACGACTTTTTTTAGCTGCCTCAGCGGCCTGCAGTCAATTGACCAGGGTAAGATTTACTTCAAAGGTAAAGATATCACCCGCAAACGCCCCTACCAACTGGCTCGGATGGGTCTGGCCCGCACCTTTCAGCGCCTCCGTATCTATCGTCAAATGACCGTCTTAGAAAACCTGCTGATCAGCCGCCAATGGCGAGGTGAAACCCTATTCTCAATGCTCAACCCCAGCCATCCCCAAACCCAACGGCGAGCCCAGGAACTGCTAGACTTTCTCAAACTATCGCCACTCCAGCACGAATACGCCAACACCCTCTCGGGCGGCCAACGCCGATTACTGGAGATGGGCATGGCCTTAATGCCTAATCCCGACCTACTCCTGTTGGATGAAGCCACATCTGGCGTTAACCCCACCCTGGTAGAAACCATCAAAGACCACATCCTGACCCTCAATCGACAGCAGGGAAAGACCTTCCTATTAATTGAACACAATATGAATTTCATTGACGATCTGTGCGATCGCGTCTACGTCCTAAACCAAGGCAAAACCCTAGCCGAAGGACCTCCCGCCGAGATCAAAACAAACGAATCCGTAATCGAAGCCTACTTCGGAACCTAACCCATCCACCCATCCTCCGAAGATTTTAGATTTAATTTCCTCCCCATCCCCCCCCTCCCCCCTGCTTCCCCCTCCCTCCCTCCCCTCTCTCCCATGCTCACTGTCGACAACATCTACGCTGGCTATCGCGACCTTGACATTCTCCAGGGCGTCACTCTGTCGGTGAATCCCGGCGA
>JAKSDM010001530.1 GCA_022360135.1 Pseudanabaenales cyanobacterium
CAGGAAATAGCCTATTCAAATTATTTAATCCGTCTCACGAAGGCGAGGACAGTTAATTCTGATTTTTGCCAATTAAGACTTTGATTTAAAAGTTTGAAGGCTCTACTAAGGTAGGCGCATTTCAACTTTCAAAGCTAATTTCGTAGAATGCCATCATAAATTTCTTCTAGAACTCGGGTTTGTTGATGTCGATTAAAATGTGCTTGCACATGCTCTCGTCCTTTGAGGCTAAACCGCCGCCAAAGGTCAGGATCTTTCAATAGCCTCAAACTATGGTCTGCTAACCCCTCGATATCCCGCTCAGGACTCAAAAAGCCGGTTTCTCCATGAATCACTGCTTCCGGTATGCCGGCGTGGAGTGTGCTAACCACAGGCAACGCCATTGCCTGAGCTTCTAAGACCACATTAGGCAAACCCTCGGAATCTCCCTGGGCAGCCGTGACGCTTGGCGTCGCTAACAAACGAGCCCGGTTCATCCAATCCTTGACAACCGTTTGGGGCTGAACCCCCAGAAATTGATAACGACGGAGCTGTTTTGCAGCTAGGGTTTCCAATTCAGATCGGAGGGGACCGTCGCCGATCATCACCAACTCTGTATCCGGTAAAATCGTCTGCACCTGAGCCATGGCTCGAATTAAGTATTCACCTCCCTTCTTTTCAGTTAGACGGCCGACGAATAACACGACAGGCTGACGCGATAAAGTCGGGTCAGGGCGAAAATGAGTCACATCTACGCCGTGGTAGTGTGGTCTCACTTTTTCGGGTGGAAATCCCTGCTCCAACAACTTATCCCTGATGAATTGAGAAACCGTTAGGAACAGACGCGTTTCCCGTTTAAGGGCTGCAATGCGGCGAAAATAAACCCAATGGTTCAGAGATGAATAGCGAGCATGTTCTGGCTTAACAGTGGCGTCCGCACCTCGGAAGTGAACCAGTAAGGGAACTTTGAGCGATCGCGCCCAGGGCAGCGCCAGCGCCCCACTGAGGCCAAACTGAGCGTGAATTAAAACCGGATTCAACTGTTGGACTTGTCGATACAGCTTGGGAGCGAATCCTGACAATTTGAATAGGGCTTCCTGCGTTTTGCCTGACAAATGACCGGGATTGATCACGCCGGTCCGGTCTGCAGGCAAAGATAACCCTTCGACCCGGCGACAGCCAATGTAGTAGGGGATAAACTGCTGCAATTCCTCAGCTTGAGCCTTAATAAAAGTCTGGGAAGGGGGCAGCAGCAGGCTGCTAAACATGACAACGGTTTTCATTTCCCTACCTTTTTCACTCCCTTAAAGTTAGCGAATAGACTCTGTTAAACATGCCTGTTCCAGCACCGTTTTATAAAGTTGAGTAAATAATTTCCCTTTGATTTCCCAGTGAAACTTTTGAGTCACCCGGATCCGTCCCGCTTGACTCATCTGAGTCCATAGACTTGAGTCCTGAGCTAAGCGGCTGATTGCGATCGCTAAGCTCTGCACTGCCTGATCAGGCGCGTCAGCTGTGACTTTGAATCCGGTTTCTGCAGTCACCTGTAGGGCTGGTCCGCCCAAATCTAAACAAATCACCGGGCGACCCGCCGCCATCGCTTCCAAACAGACCAATCCGCCAGATTCATGCAGACTAGGATGAAGCAATGCTAGGCACTCTCCCAGTTTTTGCAGGGTGCTCTGCCGAGGTAAGTCACCCCAGAATTTAACCTGCTCAGCAATGCCTAACCTTTCAGCCAAGGCTTGAAGCCGTTTCCGTTCTGGACCATCCCCTACGATCCAATACTCGGCTTGCTTAGGTAAATCGGCTTGGGCAAATGCCTGCAGACTCAAATGAAAACCTTTCCAATGCAAAAGGCGGCCAATACTGATAAATCTGACTTGAGCCCTAGACGGAGGACCATGCTGTCCAAGCTGGGCGATTTCTGTTTCAGACAACCCCAGCTGAGAGCTCACCTGCACCTCCGGAGCGCCTAATCTCCGCAGCCGCTTAGCCGTATCCTCGGTTGTCGCCTGGGCGACCCGACTCCGGCGCGCTGTCAGCCTAACAAACGGATCCAACTCACTCACCCAACGAGCCATATCCCGGGAGAGTTCATAGACACTTCCGCGCCAGCCGAAGTCCCGCCAGAAGGGTTTAGGCGCAAATTCTCCTCCCCCCACAGGGCCCCAGATAAAAGGAACAGGTAGGAGGGCAAGGAAGCTGGGACTCCAGTACTTTACATAGGTGATATGATGCACAATACTGAAGTCAATCTCGGCATGTAGCCTGCGAGCAGTAAAGTAGGCTGCAAGTTGCCACAGGTAGTAGTGGACTTGAACCAATCGCTGCCGCTGGTTTAACTTTTGCATCCAGCTAGGCAAGTCGCAATAGACAAAATGCAGGCCAGGAATGGGATTTTCCTGAAGCTCGGCTGCAATCGCAGGGCGATTATTTTCCCGAGTGAGCACCCAGACCTCGTGTTCCTTGACCAACTCCCGCACTAGATTCCAACTGATACCGGGTTCAGACCCTTTTCCCGGTCGGCAGGCATAGGCAGAGGTCAAGATTTTCAACGTCATCACTGGGCTAACTCCTCAGGGTAAAAGAGGCCACATCAGCCAGAAACTTGGCCGCAGTCTCGGGGGTATATTGGGCCATCAACTGTTTCGATTTCTGCCCCATTGAGGCCGCCAGGGTCGGGGTATCGATAAAATGGCGCATTAATCGAGCCAATTGTTCAGCTTCATGGGGATCAAAGCAGTAGCCATTTTCTCCCTCATCAATCAGTTCAGCAGCCCCCGCCCATTTAGAGCAGAGGATGGGTTTACCTAAAACCATCGCCTCAAGCACGACCATCCCCCAGGTATCTTCTAGCGTCGGCAGAACAAAAACATCTGCTCGACGAAAGTATTCACCGAGATGGGCGTAGTCTACCCGTCCCACCCACTCCACTCGATCAGTCAAATCATGCTGACGGCAAAAATCTTCCAGTTCTGCTTGCTGCGCCCCGTCCCCGACCACTTGCAAGGTATAGTCGCGGCAACCTTGGCGATTCAGCGCTGCACAGGCTTCCAGTAAATGGTGAAGTCCCTTCCTGGGAATAATGCCGCCGACAAAGAGGAAAATAGGCTTCTGTAAAGGAGTTGACTCTGACTCAATGTCACTTGTTTGGGTCTCCAACGAGGCGACTGCAGGCACCTCATAGGGTTGAACGAACACCTCATTTTCGGGGGCGGCCAGCTTCTCTATCAGATAGGCTTTGCCGGCCTGACTGTTGGTAATACAGGCATCTGCCGATTTAACCATGGCTTGCCGAATCG
Organism: Pseudanabaenales cyanobacterium; assembly: GCA_022360135.1. Taxonomy (GTDB): domain Bacteria; phylum Cyanobacteriota; class Cyanobacteriia; order Phormidesmidales; family Phormidesmidaceae; genus JAKSDM01. Next base: position 3,285 of record JAKSDM010001530.1, read on the forward strand.
ATAAGCGCAGCGGCGAGTTGCGATAGTCTACCCCCGGTGAACTACCCTCATAGGCGATCACAACTTTCCATCCCCCTAGAGGCTTCAATAAGAGTGCCAGAATAGTCCACATGCCAAAGGAATTAGAAAAAATGACATGGGGTTTAAACCGGAGTAAGCGACCCATGATATTGAGGGGAAGGTAGGTAAAATTAGAGCCATAGCTGGTTGATGATTGCAGAACCGGAATGATCTTCCGTTGACCCACGACTTCAACCTTGAATGAATCCTCAAATCCTGGAGCATATCCGCGCCAATTCGCCGCAAACGCTGTCATTTCTGGGAACAGCTTCGCCAAATAACTGAGGGTGGGATGCCAATAATAAAAAGCTGATGTGAGTAGCCAAGCAATGCGAGGGTTGTGCATGTTTTTGTCCTGAAACCTGTTTCTCAAGATTCTAGGGAATTCTAAAATGGTCAATAGATCAGCTCCCTTTGTAGCGGCCTGATAATTGTTTAAAAAAATAGTGGTCTAGGGCCTGAGGTTAGATATCGGGTGGTTGAGAAATATACTAATCGGTCCTTCCGACCATGCTCGCAAGTAGACATGATTGAGAGCGGCTAGTTCTTCATCTTTGACTGTCGCCACCCCACTCACCACTAGCATGCAAGGGGTGAAATCTTGATACGCTTTAGAGTCATATTTCGCCGACGAAGCATTGTCTATATTAATGTGCTCTAGTCGCAATTTTGGCTTGGCTTGATTATTTAAGAGCGCCCAAAATGGATATTCCCAGGTATTGCCGCCGAGCGATAGTCCAATGTTAGGGCAGGCTTGAGACTCTATAAAGTGGGCTGCATCGACATAAAACGGTTTCAGGTCTGGATTACTGGCAAAGTACTGATCTACTCTGCTTTGATTGAAGATATTTTCAACTCTACCTGCTTCCACAATTTGGCTATTGAGGATTAGTGGACGAGTTTCGTTGAAGCATACCCATATAAAGGATAAGCCGATGAGGCCGACGGCGATCGCATTCGCCGCCTTAGTCCTGAAAAAATGAGATAGCACAACACCAATAAATGCGGATGCAAGTACAAAAACAGGTAAATGTAACCGACTGCGCCAGGGCGACCAGATAATCAATAAACAAAAAAGTGAGAAGGCGGCGAGCGTAACCATGAAATAAGTGGCAATGAAAAACTGCTGCCTTTTTCTTAGTTTTTTGCGAAGCGCCAAGAAACAAATGGCTGATGCCACTATCAGCAATAGGTGGATGGGATTTCCAGCTAAATCTTCATGATTAATTAAACTATGGAGGTCAAAATTCTGTCCGGCTGGCGAGGTAATGCGAGGATCGCTCGGATCAACGCCGATTAGTTGATGCAAAAAATTAACCCCGCCAATGATTTGCAGATTGATGGATCGAACCGGAGTGCTGACATGCAGGGCCAGATTTCTAATCAGATTAGAGATAAATATTCGCACCCCGAATGCTTCCAGGTCTTGACCCGAATCCCCCAAAAATGAGCCAAACAGGGCAAAATTTCGGAGATACTGACCTATATTCAGGATAAGGGCGATGATCCCCATAAACAGCAAGGGTTTCCACAGTTTCCAGCCAAGCCGTTTGAAGCCTGACAAGACTAACCAGACACCGAACGGAAAGGCGTACAAATAAGCGGTTCCTTTAGCCAAGATGGCAAGCCCCAAACTAACCCCCAATTTTGGCGTATGGGCGCTGCTCATTTTGGCTTGGATAGTTTGCAGAACAAAATAGGCAAAGCACACGAGCCAAAAAGAAACAACATAGTCAGTTTGGGTGCTCGATCCCTGCAGAATTCCCATCGGAATGGTGGCGCAGACAACGCTAGCCAAGATCTGACCCCGGCTATCGGCGCCCAATCGCTTGGCAATTAAGGAAACACCGATGAGACTGCCAACCATACTGAACCACTGAATCAAATTGGCGAAGCGATCGCCCCCGCTCAAAACCTGCAAATGGGTAATGGCAAATCCTGCCCAAGGCCCCGGATAAAGCTGTCGAATAATGCCAGTTGGATAGTGGTCGACGCTGCGGTTTTGAATCCAATGCACCACTCGACCCAGGTGATAGGTCATGGAATCCAGGTTATTCGGGGGGGCAATCAGGGCAATTACCCCGATCGCCGCGATGATCAAAATGACGCCCCCCAGCAATAGGGTAAGAAAGGGCGTTAGCTTAATATCTGCTTCGACTTGGGTTGGCGGCGCTGGCTGCTGAACAGAACGGATACCATAGCCGATCAAGGCGGCGTCGATCAATCCCCAGGAGAGCGCTAAACCTCCCCAGGCAAGGAGATGAAAGAGACTTAAGACTTCAGTGATGAGGACAACCAGAACTCCCCACGCTAGAGCGGCTAAAAGCACTGCAGTGCGCCAACAAACATTCGGCCTATAAAAGATGCGAAATAGGAATATAAATGCGATTAAAGGTAGAAGAGCGGCCATAGCGTTTACGCTGCTTTAGTTATAAATAAAAAGGAAATCATAGGTTCTGGAAAATGATGTCGGCAAATCGGTCAGCTGAGTTTTCCGCCGCAAACGCCTTCATTTTTGTGCGATTGCACACCCCCTCTGCCGACTCAGTTAGAAAATAAGTTAACCCCTTAGAAATTTCATCGGGCAGGGTTGAATCAACCGTCATACCCAGGTTGTAATGCCGAACAATTTGCCCCATTAGGCCATAGTCTGAACTGAGCACTGGTTTTTGCGCCGCCGCCGCCCATAACAAAATGCCGCTCATGCCCACATGACGTTGATAGGGCGCCAGGATGACATCTGACAATTGAAAATAGGCTGGCACATCCGCCTCTGGGACAAACTCATAGCGGCGCACAATTTGTACTGGCCGATGATGACAAATCGACGCTATGCGAGAGTCTAAAGCCGCTGCTATATTTGATTCTCCTACCAGAAGCAAGCAGAGCTTCTGACAAAGAACAGGGGGAAGGGTTTCAATCGCATCTAACAATGGATAGATGCCCTTACGCCCAGTCAAGGCTCCAAACAAAAGAAACACTCGTCTCCCTGGATCAATCTCCAACCTGGCTCGGATAGGATCAACTTGAGCGGCAAAAGGCGAATTAATCTGAACCGGATCAGGTAAATGAACCGCCTTCATCGAACCAGCTCCCTTTCCAAGATGCTTGACTGCAAAAGGATCCAAGCAAAAGAGGGTTTTCAATCGCAAATTCCGGCGGATTGAAAATAGCAGTAATTTTTCCTGCCACTGCTGTAAGCGATCCTGACGAGAAGGCGCATAGCCAGGGAACTCATGGTAATGAAAGGTTGGCCTGAAATAGATGCCAGAAAAAGAGCAAGGCGATTGTGCTCCCAACGCCAGCGGCAATTGGCAGGTATCAAAATACATCAACAGGCAATGATCTGCCTTGAGCGCTTTGGCGTATTTTTGGAACAGCTTCCACTCCTGGAAGGTGCGTAGGGTGCGTTTAACTTTCGACTTTCTAGAACCCAGCGCCGCTTCCTCCAGGGGGGTAATCGCGGTGAAGCGGACTCGATTTTTACCCTCAGTCAACCCAAATTCAACCACATCAGCATGTTCTTCCAGAAATCTGGGAGAGACCACAACCTGCAAGCAGCCTGGAAGTTCTTGCCTACACCAGTAGTCAATTAAGTGCTGGATATAACTGGGATGATGCCCCCTAATGGAGAGGTCGAATAACATGATTGTGCGATCGCACTCAACCCTCTCATTGGGCAGGCAGGAAATCGTTATTTCTGATCTACCAAGAACTTTATTGTCTGACATTCTTAGTCTTTTATTTAAGATTACTTTATAGTTACTTTAACTTTGGAAATAGGTGTTTAGAGGCTCAGTTTATTTCCACTATTTTATTCCTACTTATTTTATTCCTACTATTGTGATACTTCTAAACAGTATTGGTGTGTTGGCTACTTTCCTTCTCAGGGAAAAGGGCAATACATTGGTCAAGCCTTCGCAAATTCTAAATATAAATACAATGGCTGGAGAGAGCGGAATCTTAATGAGCGTATCATTTTGGCTTTTGTATAAACTAATCCTCGAGAACTTAGCTTGGCGAAAAAGTGTATACAACTCGGTGACTGAGTACTCTTTTATATGAAATCCAGTGGCCACTTCATCGAAATATTTAGAAATGTCGTGGGGACCACATAATCGATTCGGCGTAACACAAATATAAGCGCCTCCCTGCTGTAAAACGTTGTATATATTCTGAAGCTGTTCTATCGCATCATCAGGGTGCAAATGTTCCATTAACTGATGGCTATAGGCAACATCGATACTATTTTCAGGAATCGGAATATTGCAGCCGTCAGAAATAATTAGCTCAACATTATCAGGAAAATCTAATCCTTTTGTGATTTCTTCGGAAACATCAACCGCAAAAACCTGTTTTACCTGTTTAGATATTGCAAATGATAATTGACAATTACCGCAACCTACTTCTAGAAATCTCGCACCAGGTTTAAAGAAATGGCTTAGAAAATTTACCCGCTGCGCGATCAAACTCGTGGTTTGAGAATTCCCCTCTCGAGTTAGATGGGAATGATGAGTGATGCGGCGGAATAATTCATCGTAAAGAGTGGTGTATAGATGCGCTTGCTGTCTCTCTTGTTTTGTAGAATTCCGTAGCCTGCTGGCTAATGCTTTTTCGACCTGATAATGCTCTTTAAGCTGCTCAAGGCTTCGTTTCTCAGTTTCTGGTAATTTTGTCTTCAGAGACATCGAAGTTAACTCCCTATAAGGCTATAAACCTTTCGAGGCGGCCAAGTAATTGCTTATCTTTGGTCTCGCCAGTTTGATATCAGCTCAAGGGTATCAATATCACCAATATGAATTGTTAAACCTAGATAGAATTTCAAGAAGTATGAAAACTTCAACAATAAGTTCAAATATGAAATATGAAAAAAGACAACTGTCACACTACCATACTAAATATTATCTTCGATAATATTCGATGACCTCAGCGTGATTTCGGACGCCAGGCGCTAATTTCATCTAACCTTTATGGATAGCAAGTCTTTAATAGGGGTTTAGTAAATCCCTGGACAGTTTGAGGTGTCAATCAGCTGTCCTCCACTAGAATGATATTTTAGAAGAAATACTTAGCCATCTCCGGACCAATTCAGTATCTCAAGCGCTTCCGTATTCGCCTGCACAGTAGTTTTACCATAGCGAAGCGGCTCAGGATAGAGATATATATTTACTTGCAAGCTTACTTACAAGCCAATTTTTACAACCTAGCCCCTTACTGACAAGCTAACGGTTACGTGCTTCAAGCTGCTGAAGAGAGAGTGAGATCGCTCTCACCTCTTTTCCACCCGATAATCCCTAGTTTAAAGTATGATTTTTTACAAAGTGGACATAGCCAATGTCTGACATAATTGAGCCTTCACCCGTTGAGCCCTCACCAAGGGTTGCTCTTTTTCTCAGTTATCTTGGCGGCGGCGGCGCTGAGCGAGTCATGCTGAACTTAGCTACAGGCTTTGTTCAGTCTGGGTTTCAGGTTGACTTAGTGTTGGCTAAAGCCTGGGGGCCTCATCTTTGGAAGGTTCCTTCCACCATTCGCGTGGTGGATCTGGGCGCGTCTCGACCGCTATTGAGCCTACCTAAGCTAGCCCGATACTTAAAGCAAGAGCAGCCTTACGCTCTGCTGTCAGCGATGCATTACGCTAACGAAATTGCCGTTTTAGCCAAGCGGCTGGCCGGGGTCTCGACTCAAATCATTGTCACCGAACACAATACGCTGTCAAGCTCCATCAAGCAGATTAAGGGGCTCAAGCGGCGCTTGATTCCGTTGGGGGTGAAGCGTCTTTATCCTCTGGCTGACAGTATTGTCACGGTCTCAAAAGGGGCTCGTGACGATTTACAGCAGTGGATGAATCCAGGTAGGGCTAAAGTTGAGGCCATTTACAACCCGGTCATTAACCCTGATCTTTACCAAAAAGCGGCGATCGCAGTCGATCATCCCTGGTTTCAGGACGGTGAACCTCCGGTTATTCTGGGGGTTGGCAAGCTAGAGCGGCAAAAAGACTTCCCCACTTTAATCCAAGCTTTTGCCCAAGTGCGATCGCAGCAGCCTTGTCGTCTAGTCATTTTGGGCTGGGGGCCAGATCAAGCCGAGCTAGAATCTCTGATTGCCCGCCTCGGTTTAGCAGAAGACGCCGCCTTACTGGGCTATGTCGATAATCCCTATGCCTACATGGCTCGTTCCCGGGCGTTTGTACTGTCCTCTGCTTGGGAAGGGCTGCCTACCGTCCTAATTGAGGCCATGGCGCTAGAAATTCCAGTCGTCTCAACCCACTGCAAAAGCGGCCCTGAAGAAATCCTTAATCAGGGCGAATATGGCTATCTGGTTCCGGTTGGAGACAGTGATGCGATGGCAAAGTCCATCACATCAGTCCTGCAGGGCGAATATCCTGTTGTTGACAAAGATTGGTTAAAGCAGTTTGAGATCCAAGGCTCTGTAGAGCAGTATCTCAAACTTATGGGTTGGTCTCAAAAAACTTTAGTCCCAAGTCCCACAGTATAGGAGATAAAAGAATTCCATGCCTGGAATGAGGCCTGCTGTCAGTATTATTATTCCAACTTATAACCGAGAAAAACTTGTTTGTAAGGCGATCAAGAGCGTTCTAAAGCAAACTTTTAACGATTTCGAGCTGATCGTGGTGGATGACGCCTCCACCGATCATACTCAGACTGCAGTTGAGCAATTTCAGGATTCCCGGATTCGATACCTTCCCCATCAGCATAATGCTGGTGTCTGTGCTGCTCGCAATACGGGGTTAGCAGCAGCTCAAGGACACTATATTGCTTTTCTGGACTCCGATGATGAATGGCTGTCTGACAAACTTGAAAAGCAAGTCATTCGGTTTGAGCGTGCGCCCAATCAAGTGGGTGTGATTTACACCTGGCTACAGATTATTGATGAGCAGGGAAATATTCAAAAACTTCGACAACCCACTGCTCAGGGTAGCTTACAGCAAGATTTAATATACGACAATTTTATTGGTACGCCTTCCACTTTGATGGTGAAAAGCGAATATATAGAGAAAACGTCAGGGTTTGACATCCGTCTACGCTGTTGCGAAGACTGGGATATGTGGTTACAGCTTGCTCGCTATTGTGAATTTGACTTGATCGCAGAGCCGCTGGTTCAATACCGCAACCATGGCGAAAAAGGACGCGGCTCAACGAACAGCTATGCAGTTGTAGAAGGCCATCTGATTTTTCTCAAAAAGCACCATATTAACCTGATTAAAGAATATCGCCAGATTGGGTCTTCTTCACTGGCTCAAAAAGCCAGTCGCCTGTTCAAGATTGGACGTCGATTGTTATGCCACGGTAACGAGATTCAGCATCATGAGGCGATCGCGCTGGGTCAAAAGTATCTATGGACTGCGTGGCGGGCTAATCCCTTTAATTTGCAAATGGCCTTTCACTATTTATCGTCTCAGCTAGGCAGCCAACTTTACCCTAAAGCGGTGCAACTAGAAAATAAGAGTAAGCAAATCTTATCCTCTATTTTGAAATAGCTTTTGCCAGACGAATAGATTAGAGTTCAGAGTGGAAAACGCTTTTTGGGAAAAACCAGACTCTCTCTTGCCTGAACTGCAAGGGTTTGATTAGGCAATCTAGGTGACGGATAGTTTAGACTCGGCATAAGCTAGAAGGCAATCATGTGGCAATACATTAAAAAATTTCTGTACATCTTAGACGAGCGCAAGCAGGCGCTGGGTCTGTTGCTGGTCTTTATTTTCTTGAATTCCATTCTAGAAACAGTTGGGATTGGTTTGATCGGACCTTTTATCGCTCTAGCCAGTCAGCCTAACATTATAAATAAAAATTCCTGGCTGAACCGGATTTATGAAACTTTTAGCTTCAGTTCCGCCAATCAGTTTGTGATTTCAGCGGCTGTGGCTATTCTGGTGCTCTTTTATGTCAAATCATTTTTCAGTTTCAAAGTTCGTGAATATATTTTCTTATTTGGTCTCTCCCATCAGGGAGAGTTGCGATCACGGCTTTTAGACTCTTATTTAAGAATGCCTTATTCGTTTCATTTAAAGAACAATACTGCGTTTTTGATTCAAAGTATTGTGAATGAAACGGACACCTTCTGTAACGGTACTCTCTTACAAATTCTTAACTCTACCGTGAACCTGGTGATGATGGTCGCTCTAGTAGGGTTACTGTTAGTCACCGACGCGGTTGCGACTCTAGTCATCTCTCTAACATTGCTTCTGGCTTTTAGTTTAGTTGTCTATTTCCGGCGACAGCTCTCTAGTTGGGGTAAAGCCTCTTCTAACTCTAAGGCGGAAATGATCCGAATCATTAATCATGGTCTGGGCGGATTGAAAGAAACTCGGGTAATTGGTTGCGAACCTTACTTTGAAGCACAGCTCAGTTGCCAGGCCCAACGCTACGCTCAAGCCTGTAGTTCTCTCATGAGCTTTAGCATGATTCCTCGTCTCTTGATTGAGGCGTTGATCATTACCTTTGTGTTGGGTCTGGCCTCTATATCACTGCTGATGGGAAGGGATACAGAAAGTCTTGTGGCGACGCTAGGGGTTTTTGGCGTGGTGGCCATTCGCTTAATGCCGGTGGCTACTCAGCTCACTTCCGGTCTGACTAAACTCAGGAGTTCGGCCTATGTCGTCAATAAGCTATATTTTGACCTCAAAGAAATTGAGCGATTCGAAGATGAATCCGTCCAGCGCTTGCAGCCAAAGCGGCAAGCAGTCGGACCCAAAGCGCTGATCGCTCTGCCCTTTAATCATAAAGTCGAGCTAGATCGCGTTTCCTTTGCCTATGAAGGCGCTAAAGAGAAGGCGCTAAATCAGGTCAGCCTAACCCTGAAAAAAGGCGAGTCCATCGCCTTTATAGGTAAATCGGGAGCTGGAAAAACAACCCTAGTCGATTTAATTTTAGGACTGCTGTCGCCCCAGTCAGGAGACATTCAGGTGGATGGTCAGTCTATTTATTCCGACTTGAGAGCTTGGCAAAACCTATTGGGTTATATTCCTCAGTCCATTTTCTTGATCGACGACACCCTGGAGCGCAATATTGCTTTCGGCGTCCCTGACGAGCAAATTGACGCCGAGCGCCTGCAGTGGTCAATTGAGGCGGCTCAGCTGACAGATCTGATTGAACGCCTGTCTGAAGGAATTAATACGCGCATTGGCGAACGGGGCGTTTGTCTTTCAGGCGGACAGCGACAGCGCATTGGCATTGCTCGAGCGCTTTATCATGAGCGGGAAATTTTGGTGCTAGACGAAGCCACATCTGCCTTGGATAACGAAACAGAACAGTTGGTTACTGAGGCCATCCGCTCCCTCAGTGGTCAAAAAACCATGATTATTATTGCTCATCGCCTTTCTACCGTTGAGCATTGCGATCGCATTTATATGATGGAGCGGGGGCAAATTGTGAAAACAGGTAGCTATCGTGAGGTTGTACTCAATGAAGGTCTGATGCCGCAACAGACCTAAGCAGCTCTTAAACCGACCGCCTTGAAACGGCGGCCAAACAACCCTAGTGGTAACTCGTAAATTGTAGAGCGAATTTATACAAACTTGCCAGATGAAATCATCATCATAAAAATTCAGTTAACTGGGCTAAGAGTTGTTGGACTTAGACAATCAGAGGATTCATATTAGATATGGTTGATCACTCAGTGTAATTGCTGAAGCCATCTATATTAGCCCTCAGTCATAGTAAAAACTCAAATCAAAAAGTTCTTAGGAGAAGGTTTTCGCTCAGGAAGGCGCAATACAGTTTTTAGTTGCTGAGCCATTCATCTATGTTTGACAGGATTCAAGGTTTGGTTGCCTTTGCCCCAAGGCAACCAAGCTGTACGCTAACGAGAAATTAAATTATGAATAGTTTCTACTGGCTTCCCAAACATCCAGATATTCGCAAAGCATTCAAACAGGTTACTCATACAAGCACTGCTGAAG
>JAKSDM010001267.1 GCA_022360135.1 Pseudanabaenales cyanobacterium
ACTTGAATTCCCTCCCAGACCTGATCCCAACGGGAGCGTCCTTTGCCGCCGACAAGCTGCTGAAAGATATCGGGATCAAGCGAATCTAAACTGATGTTGATTCGCCGCAATCCAGCATCATAGAGAGTCTGGGCCATCCCCGCCAGCAGAAAACCGTTGGTGGTCATGGACAGGTCTTGGGTTTGAGGCAGGGTCGCGATCGCGCACACTAAATCCGCCACCCCCGGTCGCAACAGCGGCTCGCCGCCAGTCAAGCGAAACCGATTGAAGCCTAACGGCATAAAGACAGCTTGCAGCAACGTCAGCAGTTCTGCATAGGTTAGCCAATCTTGCCGTTTCACGTACTCCAGATCAACCCCTTCCGGCATGCAGTACTGACATCGGAAGTTACAGCGATCTATTAGGCTAATTCGAAGATAATCAACACGGTTCATGAGATTAGTTTAGCAACCTTTTAATTTCTAAAATATGGCCCACGCTACAGATGATCAATCCGGGCAGCCCCGTTCTGGCTATACACTCCCTGTGTTTGCCTGTGCAGCTGCGATCGCGGCGCTACGCTATCTCCACCAGAAAACCAACGCCCTAAGGTCTGTGACTGTGATTTTGATTGAACCCGCCGAAACAGCGGAGATCCCAATTGAGCAGGTGGCGGAGTTGCCAGGTGGAGCGGCGCTGGCGATCACCCGGAGTGATCCCGGGGACAATTTGGATTTGACTCGCAATACTCCAGTTTGGGCGGTAGTGGCTAAGGGCGATGACGACCAGACTGAACCCATTAGGTTGCAGGGGGGGGAGGGGATTGGCCGACGGCTGACGGTTGGGGGCAAGGCGGCCATCTATGCCTATGCTGAGCGCTTGCTGCGGGAAAATTTGAGCCAAGGGTTACGACCTGGAGAAACGATTCAGGTGACCATTATCCTACCGGAGGGGAGGGGATTGGCTCAGCGCACCTCAAATGCCGCCTTTGGCGTTGTCGATGGCCTGTCTCTTTTGGGCGTCACTGGGATAGCTCAACCCCTGAGTGCGCCAGGGCAACTTGATATATTTCGGGCGGAATTGCGGCAAAAGGCGGCAGTCTATGACACTCTGGTTTTCTGTGTGGGTGAAAATGGTCTGGATTTGGCGGTTCAGCTTGGCATTGAACCGGATCGTCGGATAAAAACCGCCAATTGGTTAGGTCCCATGCTGGTAGAGGCCGCTCTGCAGGAAGTGCGCGCTATTATCTTGTTTGGCTATCACGGTAAGTTAATCAAGCTGGCGGGTGGGATTTTCCATACTCATCATTATTTAGCGGATGGTCGCCAAGAGATATTAGCCGCTCACTGTGCAAGCTTGGGGCTGCCAACCTCTGAAATTCAAACAATTCTGGCGAACAAAACGGTTGAGGCGAGCCTGAAACATCTGCAATATCTCGATCAAACAACTGGCCGGAATTGGGTAGAGGGTGTCTATGGCGCGATCGCCCTGCGGATTGATCAGCGGGCTCAAGCTTATATCCAAACCCATAGTGAGCGCCAGGTTGCAGTAGGATCGGCGCTGTTTGATCGGGACCGCCAGATAATCGTTACCAGTGACATGGCCAATACCCTTCTCCCCCAAGTCTGGTACGCTAGATAAAATATTTTTTACCTGCCGCCAATCTATTTTTCACCAGTGCTGGCGTTAATCAGGTTTTCAACTTGATTGACCAGGGCTCAGTTTCCCTTATAAAGGCTAATTTTCAGAGCGGCGGCTGATGGGCCATCTTTAAATATCGATTTATCTGTCAACCTCACGTACGATTCAGGATTCACCCGTGACCCTCCAGACTAAACCAGGCCAAGTCCAAGAGTCTACTCTTCTAAAAACCTTAAATCGCCAGATGCTCGTCATTTTGGATTTTGGTTCTCAATACTCAGAACTGATTGCCCGCCGAATTCGGGAGACTCAAGTTTACTCCGAGGTGCTCTCCTATCACACCACAGCTGATCAGTTGCGTCAGCTTAATCCTCAGGGGATTATTCTCTCAGGCGGTCCCAATTCAGTGTACGACGAGAGCGCACCTGAATGCGATCCGGAAATCTGGAACTTGAACATTCCTGTGCTCGGGGTTTGTTATGGCATGCAACTCATGGTTAAACAGTTGGGCGGCGCGGTCGAACGAGCAGAACGGGGGGAGTACGGCAAAGCTTCTCTCACCATTGACGATCCGACTGACCTACTGACCAACATCGAAGACAAGGCCACAATGTGGATGAGTCATGGTGACTCAGTGACCCAGCTGCCAGACGGTTTCGAGATCTTGGCGCATACCGATAATACTCCCTGCGCCGCGATCGCCGAGCATGATCGCAAGCTCTACGGCGTCCAGTTCCACCCAGAGGTGGTGCATTCAGAAGGGGGAATCGCCCTGATTCGCAATTTTGTCTATCACATCTGCGACTGTGAACCCTCCTGGACCACCGAGGCATTTGTTGAGGACTCGATTCGAGAAGTGCGAGCCAAGGTCGGAGAAAAGCGAGTGTTGTTAGCACTCTCTGGCGGGGTTGACTCCTCAACCCTAGCTTTTTTGCTGCACCGGGCGATTGGGGATCAACTCACCTGTGTCTTCATTGACCAGGGCTTCATGCGAAAGTACGAACCCGAGCGACTGGTGGAAATGTTTGAACGGCGTTTCCACATTTCGGTGCAGTATGTGAATGCCCGCGATCGCTTCCTGAATCGGATCGCGGGTGTGAGCGATCCTGAAGAAAAGCGTAA
>JAKSDM010001624.1 GCA_022360135.1 Pseudanabaenales cyanobacterium
GAACAGGAAATAGAGGAGGGAATTGTCGAAATCCAGGTGGTGGAAGGTAAGCTGGAGGACATTCAAATTACGGGCAACCATCGGCTGAATCCTAACTATGTCATCAGGCGATTGGCGAGGGCAGGCGCTTCTCCCCTAAATTCTGAACAACTCTTAGAGGGACTGCAGCGCTTGCAGCTTGATCCGCTGATTGAAACTATTGACGCTGAACTCTCAACCGGAATTGAGCCGGGTACTAATCTTTTGGAAGTTGAGATTGCAGAAGCCGATCCGTTCCAGGTTGAATTTACTCTCGATAATGATCGATCGCCCAATGTTGGTACATTCCGACGTGGGGTGCAAATCAGTCACGCTAATTTACTCGGACAAGGCGATGGCTTGAGTGTTGGTTACACGAATACCAATGGCAGCAATGCGATTGACCTGAGCTACAGTTATCCAGTAAACCCTGAAAACGGGCGACTGATTTTTAACTATGGCAGAACTTGGAGTGAGGTCATTAAAGACCCCTTTGATATCCTAAATATCAATTCAAACGCCCGCTACTATGAGTTGACATTCCGACAGCCCATTTTCCAGACACCGAGGGAAGAGTTCGCCTTGAGCTTGACGGCCTCGCGGCAAGAGAGTGAAGCCACCTTGAATCCCTTAAATACGGGAGAGGTCCCTTTTCGAACCCGTGGCTCCGATGATGAGGGACAGACTCGTATCTCTGCTTTGCGGTTTAGTCAGGATTGGGTTAAACGCAGCGATCGCCAAGTGATTGCTGCGCGTTCTCAATTTAGTTTGGGTCTGGACGCCTTTGGCTCAACCATCAACTCAGATTCTCCAGATAGTCAGTTTTTTGCCTGGCGGGGTCAAACTCAGTGGGTTCGCTTACTGGGGCCTGAGACACTCTTGTTGGTTCGGGGCGACGTTCAGTTAGCCGATGGAGCGCTGCCGACTTTGGAGCAAATTAGCCTTGGCGGACGGCAAACGGTTCGGGGCTATCCCCAGGATTTTTTGCTGACGGATAGCGGAGCCCTGACTTCAGTTGAAGTCCGTTTGCCAATTTATCGTCTGCCCAAAATTGAGGGGGTGTTGCAGCTTGCTCCTTTTCTAGATGTGGGTATTGGTTGGAATTCAGAGGGGCGAAATCCCAATCCCAATACTTTGGCCTCTATTGGATTGGCGCTGCAATGGCAACATGGCGATAACTTTAATGCCCGTTTAGACTGGGGGATTCCCCTCATCGACTTTGACTCTACCGGGAACTCATTACAAGAAAACGGCCTATATTTTTCGGTCAACTTTATCACTTTTTAGGGTAATAATGGACGCCAATGAAGTGGATACCCTAATAGCCAGCTAAAGTGGTTATGGTGAAGCTTGAAGGAAAATCCTGCTTTTGCTGTTTGTAATGCGTCATCGTACTTTAGCGTTAGGGTTGTTTTTAGGAACTGCCGCTGGTAGTGCGGCAGTAGGTGTGACACTTGCAACTTTGGGCTTGGAGATACCTGGAAACTTAGGGCGAGTGGCCGAGAATGCTCTACAGATAACCTTTCCAACCATTCAATCGCAGCCGCATCCCTATTTTCTGCTAGTAGCGGGGGGAGGAGCCTCTGCTTACAACGAAATTGCCCTGGAGAAAAACGTGCTTTACTTCCAGCGGACACTAGCGGCGCTTGGTTTTGAACCCGATTTGGCGAGTATTTTTTTCGCCAATGGCAATGACGGGCGAGCGACTGTGCGCTATATCAATGAACAGGGAGAGGAGCAGTTTAAGGCGCCTGAGATTCCCAACTTGTTAGGAGCTGCAAGCCTAAGTAATGTTCAGAACTGGTTCCAGCAGGCGGCAGACCAACCCTTGAGTAATCCCCGTAACTGCCCGGTGTTTTTTTACTTCACAGGGCATGGCGCTTTCAATCAGCAGGACAAGGACAATAACGCTCTGATTCTGTGGAATGAGACATTTTTGTCTGTGCGGCAATTGGCCAATTTATTGGATCAGCTACCGACTCAACAGCCTGTGGTGACAATGATGGCCCAGTGCTATTCTGGCTCGTTCGCCAATCTGATTTACGCTGGGGGAGATCCCAGTCAGGCCCTGGCGCTACAGACCCGATGTGGATTTTTCGCCACGGTGAGTAGTCGACCATCCGTGGGCTGTACGCCTGCGGTTAATGAGGCTGATTACAAGGACTATAGCTCCAGCTTCTTTGCTGGCTTAAGCGGCCGCGATCGGCTTGGGGAATCGGTCCCCTCCACTGACTATAACCAGGATGGTCAGATTTCCTATGCAGAAGCTCACGCCTTCGCCAAGGTGGATGAGCGAACTTCAGATTGGCCAATTTCCACCTCAGAGGCTTGGCTGCAAAGCCAAGCCTCTGAGGTGGATCGCCTCAAAATTTTGCGTCAGCCCATTACCGAACTCATTGCCATCGCTCGCCCTGAGCAAAAAATTGTAGTGAACTCAATTGCCCACATCCTCCAGTTCAATTTGGAAAAAGCCTTTCGAGAAAACCAGCGGACATTGCTGGGACCGCCCCAAATGGAAGAAGAAATCCAGGAAGCCTACCTGATGCGGCTGCAGATGGAATTAATCAATATTGGCATGGAGCATCAGTTGCGGCAGAGTAAAGACACGGCTGCGATCGCAGCCCTTAATCGCCTACTCCATTGTGAAGCAGGCTCTTGGAAAGAGTGATCAGGGTTTAGGGCTGAATTTTGGATTTTGGATTTTGGATTCCTAATCTCTTCCCCCTTCCCCTTCCCAGTGATTTGACTAAAGACTTTCCAGATAATCCAAAAGGTCCGCCATATCCTGGGTTTTTGGCTGAAACTGTGGCATGGGAGGGGTCTTTCCTGTGATCACTTGCCGAATCAAGCTGACTTTAGATCGCCGATCCGAAACTCCCCGTAGACTGGGGCCTACTTCTCCTGTGGCCTCAAGTCCATGACAAGTGGCGCAATTCATCTGAAAGATAGCTTTTCCCCTAACTGGATGGCCAGTTAAGGACAGAACTTCTTGCACATAGGGGTCAGAAACCCTGAAATGCTGAATGCCCAATACAATCAGCACAATAGCGAATAGCAGACACATCACCGCAACAATAATTCGCTGA
>JAKSDM010000836.1 GCA_022360135.1 Pseudanabaenales cyanobacterium
CGGAGTCGCGGACGCTGATGGAGCACGACCAGCGCAACCATACGAGCTTCGACAAGATGATGGACATCCTCCGCGAGGACGTCGTCATCGTGGTGAACCTGCGGCATTCCGACGTGTTTTCGCCGGCCGGGGTCGACGCGGTCCGCCGCGTGAGTCGCGCGTTTTACGGACTGCGCGGCTTCGTGGACGTGAAGAGCCTCACGCATTCCCACCGTCCGGTGCGGGAGGGGCTTCAGTTCAAGATGGTCCCGCTGATCGATCCGAACGAGACGGACGCCGAACGGCTCGATCGCCTGCGCGAGGAATACCTGACGAATCCGCTCATCCGCGACGTGATGGTCTCGGCCGACGGAAGAAACACCGTGCTGACGATCACGTTTCGCCGCGACCTTTCGACCGCCGGGTCGAAGCGCGAATTCTCCGCGGAAATCGAGGAAACTCTGCTGCCGTTCCGCGAGGAAGGACTCGAGTTTCACGTGATCGGCCTGCCGTTGGTCGAGCACGAGATCCGCGACACGATGATCGCGGATTCGCTGTGGTTCGCTCCCGCGTCGTGCGCGCTGATGCTCGCGATTCTCTTCGTCGCCGTGCGGTCGCCGCGCTGGATCGCCTTCACGCTGCTTAACCAGGCATGCGTGCTCACGCTGCTTCCCGGGGCCGCGCGTCTCGCCGGGCACACGCTCACCGTGTTCACCATCATGCTGTTTCCACTGGTCGCGTCCGTGCATTTGACGCTGCTGGCCCACGTCGCGACCGCGATGCGCGGCGCGGAGCGGGCGGGCGGGCGGGCGGTTGAGGAAATGCTGAGGCTGGTGTTTCGGCCGAGCCTGTTCGCCGCGCTCACGACGACCGCCGGCCTGCTTTCGCTGACCCTCAGCGACGTGCGACAAGTCAGGGACTTCGGGCTGCTCGGCGCGCTGGGCGTCGCGATCGCGTTTTGCGTGACCTTCGGTCCCGGCCTGTCGCTGCTGACGTTGATCGCTTCGAATCGCCCGGTCGGGCGGGACCGCGAAGACACGCCGCCCGCCGGAAACCTCGCGGGACGATACTACGAAAGACTTCACGGCGCGCGGAAGCTCGTTTGGGTCTTGGGCGCGTTCGCGACGGGAATGATCGTCGTCGGTCTCGGAAAAATCCGCACCGACGTTCGCGCGGTCGAGTTTCTCGGCGCCGACAGCCCCACGCGGCAGACGGTCGAGATGTTCGACACCGTCTACGGAGGCATCAACGTCGTGCAGATCGACCTCGACACGGGTGAGACCAACGGCGTGAACCGGCTTCCGTTTCTGCGCTATCTGGCGGACCTGCAAGCGCGCGCGGAAAATCAAGAGGGAGTCACCGGCGCCTACTCCTACGCGCAACTGCTCGCGATGATGAACCAGATTTGGGAGGGCGGCGA
>JAKSDM010000443.1 GCA_022360135.1 Pseudanabaenales cyanobacterium
ACCTTTGACGCTCCAGTCAACATCAGTAGTTTAGGTGTTGGGCTAACGGCTGAGGCGGGCAACACGATCACAGTTAATGAGAGCATTACCACTCAAGGTGGAGATATTACTCTGATCAGCTCTAATGGCTCGATCACCACTACAGATCTCAATACCAGCGTCGTCGGTGAAGGAGACAGCGGCGCCATTACCCTTGATGCGGGTGACAGTATTAATACAGGAGATATATTTACCTTCACTGATCTGGGCAATGCTGGTATGGTTATGCTGGCAGCAGGTGACAGTATTAATACTGTAAATATTAATACCAATAGTGAGGAAGGAGACGGCGGCGCGATCACCCTCAATGCCAGTGGTAGTATTACAACAGCCGATCTTGATAGTTCCGCTAATTCTGGCGATGCGGGCGTCATTACCCTTGATGCGGGTGACAGTATTAATATAGGAGATGTCTTTACCGATGTCAGTAGTTCTTTTGGCGATGCTGTTGGCAATGGTGGTATGGTCATGCTGGCGGCGGGCGGTGACATTAATACAGTAAGTATCGATACCAGTAGTGAGGAAGGAGCCAGCGGCGCCATTACCCTCAATGCCAGTGACGGCATTACGACAGGCGATCTTGATAGTTCCGCTGCGTTTGGCGATGCGGGCGCCATTACCCTTGATGCGGGTGACAGTATTAATACAGGAGATATCTATGCCCATGTCTTTGATGATTCGGGCGATGGTGGTGCGGTTATGCTGGCGGCAGGTGGCGGCATTAATACAGTAGATATCAATACCAGTAGTAACGAAGGAGATAGCGGCGCCATTACCCTCAATGCCAGTGGCGGTATTACGATAGCCGATCTTGATAGTTCCGCTGCTTTGGGTAATGCGGGCGCGATTACCCTCAATGCTAGCGACAGTATTACAACAGCTGATATTGATACAGGTAGCGATAGTGGGTTTGGAGGTCCGGTAATCCTAACTAGTGAGATGGGCGCGATTACCACTGGGATGATTAACACCGCTGGGGCAACAGGAGGGGATGTGGTGCTTAATGCCGAGACGGCGATTACCACAGGCGCCATCGACACGCGGGGAACAGACGGTGATGCGGGCGATGTCATCCTCGACCCCAGTGGAGATGTTCAGGTGATTTACATCAACGCCGAAAGTGGGGGGGGTGTAGGCGGTGCGATCAAGGTTGTTACAGAACAGTTCTTCCGCGCAACCGGGAGCTTTGTGGCTCAAAATGGTCTGGCGGCCAGTATTTCGTCTATCGGAACCCAAGGGGTTGGAGACATTACCATTACCCATGGCGGAGGGCTTTTGGGGGTTCCGTTCACCATTGGTGACGCAACCACTAATGGTACGGTGGCCGCCATTACCAGCGGCAACTTTACCCTCGACGCCAGCAACCCCAACAATCCTTTCCTAGATAGCTTCAACTTGGGGGAGACGGCTCCAGGCAACATTGACCTGATTACTGCCGCCGCTGCCGCTCCCTCCCTTTCCCCTAATTCCCTAGACCCCTGTTTTGGCGACTGCGCCACACCTAGAATCCCAGAGTTATTTGGCGATGAAGAGGTTGACGGGCGTTTACAGCTGGTTCAAGCGCCGCTAACGGTGCTTCCAGAAACCTATGCCGCTAATGCCTTCCAGCGTTTCGAATCAAGGTTCACGAGAGAGTTCGTAGACTATCTGGAGCTAGATGAAACCCCTGAATCCATTACCATTTCACAAGCTCAGACAGCCCTGCAAAACATTCAAAGCCAGACGGGCGAAAATCCGGCCCTCTTGTTTGTGGTCTTTGGGGCAAGCGGAACGGAGAAAACCATAACAGAGGAAACCATAACAGAAGACTTATCCTCGAACTATCGAGATCTAAATCCTCTGGAGCTGCTGCTGATAACGGCAGATGAAGATCCCGTTTATGTGAGTGTGCCAGAAGCGACTCGCCGACAGGTGTTGACGATGGCGCAACGGCTGCGGCGGCAGGTGACGAACCCATACCGGGTAGGAACCACTACCTATCTGTTCTCTGCTCAGGCGCTCTATCGCTGGCTGATTGCCCCTATACAAGCGGACCTGGAAGAGCGAGAGATTACCAATATTGGTTTCATTATGGATTCTGGTCTGCGCTCCGCGCCTTTGGCTGCACTGCACGATGGGCAAAGATTCCTGGTGGAAGACTATAGCATTGGCCTGATCCCCAGTCTTGGGTTAATTGATACTACCTACGTCAATATCCAGAATGCACAGGCGCTGGTTGGCGGCGCCTCTGAATTTATTGACCAAAATCCTTTACCCTTCGAACCGGTTGAAATCGAGACTATTCAGACGCTATGGCCCGGTCAGCAACTACAAAATGAAGACTTTACAGTGGATAATCTGCAAGCGCAACGTCAGCAGAGACCCTATGGGATTATTCACCTTTCCACCCACGGTAAATTTTCTCCAGGCGCCCTCAGCAAATCCTATATTCAGTTCTTTGACGGCAAACTCCAACTGGATCAACTGCGAAAATTGGGTTGGAATGACCCCCCAGTGGAACTCGTTACCTTGAGCGCCTGTCAAACTGCCTTGGGAAACCGAGAAGCTGAATTGGGCTTTGCTGGACTTGCTGTTTTAGCCGGAACCAAATCTGCCCTAGCTAGCCTTTGGCAGGTTGGCGATGAGGCGACCACAGGGCTAATGGTGGAATTTTATCAGCAATTACAAACGGCGCCGACAAAGGTTGAAGCGCTAAGGCAAGCCCAACTCGCTATGATTAATGGGCAAGTCTTGATCGAAGCCAATCAGCTGCGTTGGACAGGCGGATCGATCCGCCTCCCGTCAGCGCTATCGAGTGAAGTCACTGCAACGCTGTCGCATCCGTTCCACTGGGCCGCCTTCACGTTAGTGGGAAGTCCTTGGTGACTCAGCTGGTGCAGCGTCACAACTAAGAATTGGGGAATTTAGGGTTGGCAAATTGGTTCAAATCGGTGAAATCGATGACGCCCGATGCAAACTGACTTCTGTCTACCCTAAAATTAAGCTGTGACGCAGCACTAGGAAAATTAAGCTGTGACGCAACTAGGCTATGTCAGTTCACGCTTGGCTGTCTGAAGTTGCAGTTACCTAATCTCTACTGAAATTCGTCATCTTCTAAAGACTCGATTTCCCCATGCACAACTTCTCTTTCTTGGATACAGACAACAATAGCCACAAAACTTTCGAGCTACCGGGCGCAAGGCCCCACTACACTCCAGATCGACCTGGCCAAGTAGAACATATCGCCCTAGACTTGACGCTTGATATTCCCAATCGCTCCTATCAAGGCGTCTGCGAAATTCGTCTCAATCCGGTGCGAGACGATATTGAACGCTTGACCCTTGATGCAATCAACTTACAGATCCAATCCGTCAAAGTTGATAATGACATACAAGCGTTTGACTATGATGGCGAACAGCTTTGTGTCCAGTTAAAGCAACTGACAAAGGCAGGGAAGGCGATAACGCTAGCGATCGCCTATCAAGTTGAAAAGCCTCAGCGGGGCATTTACTTCGTCGGGCCTGATCAGCATTATCCGGATAAGCCGGTCCAAGTTTGGACCCAAGGGGAAGATGAGGATTCCCGCTTCTGGTTTCCTTGCTTCGACTATCCTGGTCAGCTGTCTACATCCGAAATTCGGGTGCGAGTCCCTAAACCCTATCTGGCTGTTTCTAATGGGGAGTTATTGGCAACGGAGGAAGCGGGTGACGACCAAATCTTTCATTGGAGCCAGAAGCAAGTCCATCCCACCTATCTAATGACTCTGGCGATCGGTGACTTCAGCGTCATCCAAGACCAATGGCAAGATGTGCCCGTCACTTACTATGTGGAGAAGCGGCGCCAGCAGGACGCCAAGCGCACCATGGGGAAGACTCCCCAGATGATCGCCTTCTTTAGTGACCTGTTTGGCTATGCCTATCCCTATCCTAAATACGCCCAAGTCTGCGTTGACGACTTCATCTTCGGGGGTATGGAGAACACCTCCGCCACATTGCTGACGAACCGATGCCTATTGGATGAACGGGCTGCTCTTGATAATCGCAATGCTGAAGCGCTGGTGGCTCATGAACTGGCGCACCAGTGGTTTGGCGATTTGCTGGTGATCAATCACTGGTCCCATGCCTGGGTTAAGGAAGGGATGGCGACGTATTCAGAAGTGCTCTGGACCCATAAAGAATATGGTGCGGATGACGCTGCCTATTTCCGACTCAATGAGGCTCGAAATTATCTGTCTGAAGATAAAAGCCGCTATCGTCGTCCGATGGTGACCCACATCTATCGGGAGGCGATCGAACTCTATGACCGCCACATTTATGAAAAAGGGGCCTGTGTTTACCACATGCTCCGTACTGAGTTGGGAGATTCTCTATTTTGGTCGGCGATCCAGACCTTTGTGCGGGACAATGCCCACCGCACGGTAGAGACGATTGATCTAATTCGAACAATTGAGCGGGTGACGGGGCGCAATCTCCGCTTCTTATTTGACCAGTACGTATTCCGGGGCGGACATCCCGACTATAAGGCGGCTTATAGCTGGGATAGCGACAGCAATCTAGCCAAACTTACCATCACCCAAACCCAGGCGAAGGCGGGCGATCGCAGCAGTAATAGCGGCCTATTCGATCTGAAGCTGCCGATTGGCTTCGGTTACGTCACTGGGGAGGGTGAGCAGACCAAAACGGATCTCAAAACCTTCAAGGTCCGAATCCATGATCGCGAACAAACCTTCTACTTCCCGTTAGAGAACAAGCCGCAATTTGTTAGTTTCGATGTGGGTAATCATTATCTCAAAACGGTTACGCTGGAATATCCGATGGCGGAACTGCAGGCGCAGCTGATGCATGACCCGGATCCGCTGTCTCGAATTCAGGCGGCGATCGCGATCGCCAAAAAAGGCGGCCTCGAAGCTGTCAACACATTAACTGACGCCCTGGAAAAAGACTCCTTCTGGGGGGTGCGGGTCGAGGTTGCCGAACAGCTCGCAACCATCAAACTGGATCAGACGCTAGAAGGTTTACTGAAGGGATTGCCAGATCCGCACGCCAAAGTCCGGCGAGCTGTGGTTGAAGCTCTGGGAGACATCAAAACGGATAAGAGCTATAAAGCCCTCAAGGCTGTCGCCGAAAAAGGGGATGCCAGCTATTACGTCGAAGCCTCCGCGCTTAAAGCGCTCAGCAAGGTAGGCGCAGCCAACTTGAACAGTAAGCCTAAGGATAAGAAAACCCTAAAGCTGCTGGAGACAGTTTTGAAAGAACGCGCAGGCTGGAATGAAGTCGTACGCTCCGGAGCAATTGCGGGGTTGACCCAATTCAAGACCTCG
>JAKSDM010000975.1 GCA_022360135.1 Pseudanabaenales cyanobacterium
ATCCGAGGCGACATGCCAAAGACGGTCGCCAACCGCAGCGTAATCGCATTGGGACTATCTAATAACTCCAGCTCAGCCTGCACCTTAGTTTGCCCGTATAGAGAAATCGGTTCTAAGGGAGTGTCTTCGGTGCAGAAAGTCTCACCGGTTTGGGTTCCATAACCACTATTGGTATTGGGATAGACAATCAATTGCTGGGAGCTGCGCAGCCGATTGATCAGCTGAATGGCTTCCAAATTTAGTGACTTAGCCATCCAGGGATCCCGCTTACAGGCCCCCACACCCACCATGGCCGCTAGCGGAATAATCACATCAGCTGTTTTGACTAGCGATTGAATCAACTCGGGCTCGCGCGCATCGCCCAGGACAAAATCAAAGTTAGGATTTGCACACAGATGGAATAGCGAATTTTGCTCAAAGTACAAATTATCTAAGGCAGTGACTCGATAGCCTGCATCCAAAAGGTGTTCACAAAGAACTGACCCCAAATAGCCAGCGGCGCCAGTTACTAAAACCTGTAAGCTCATACTTGTTTCTCACTAAACAAATAAACTTCAACCAATTCGCAGAGAATATGTTCAATTGCCAGATGGGACTCTTGAATCAATTGAGTATTATTGCTGGGCACTTGGATTGCAACATCCGCCATCTCAGCTAAACAGCCTCCGACTCCAGTTAGGACAAGAGTGCGAAGCTTAGCTGCTTTTGCTGCTCGAACTGCGAGCACAATATTTGAAGAGTTGCCGCTAGTGCTGATTCCTAGTAACAGGTCGTCCGCATTTCCCAAGGCTTGAACCTGGCGTTCGAAAACACTCTCAAAGCTACTATCATTGGCGATCGCACTCATGACCGAACTATCTGTGGTTAGTGCGATCGCCGCTAATCCAGGCCGCTGAAAGTCCTTACTTAACCAATTGACTAATTCGCCTGCAATATGCTGACAATCAGCGGCGCTGCCCCCATTCCCGCACAACAGAATTTTTCCCCCTTGTTGAAGGGTTTCGGCCATCAAGCGGGCGGCTGCAACGATTGATACACGACACCTTTGAGAAATCTGTTGCTTGAGCCGAGCGCTTGCCAGCAAATGATGCTCGACTTGCTGTTGTAAGGCTGTTTCCTGACGAGCTAGAAGATCAACTTTCATAGACAACACTCCCGACACCTTTTGAATCATGCTGCAGAATCACATCAGCCGCTTCCTTCACATCTTTTACCACGTAATTTGGGGTTATCCTACCTTCATTGGCGACTTTTTCACCATATCCGGTTCTTACTAAAAGGGTTACGGCTCCAACCGCTTCCCCTAAATGGATATCACAGGGTTTATCTCCAACTACGTAGCTTTGACTCGGGTCAAAACCCAAGTCGTGAGCGGCCTGTTCAATTAATCCCGGTTGAGGCTTGCGACAATGACACTCATCAGCGGGAGTATGGGGACAATAGTAAAGGCCATCCCAGCAAATTCCCGCCACCCCCAGCAGAGATTGCAAATAGGCGTGGATTTGTTGCAATCTGGCTTGATTAAAATAGCCTCGACCAATTCCTGATTGATTAGTCACCACAATCAACCCAAACCCCGCTTCAGAAAGCTGCTTTAAGCCCTCTATAACCCCTGGAATCAGTTCAACTTGAGTAGGGTCAGACAAATAGTGGCGCTCATAAATGAGGGTGCCATCTCGATCGAAAATGACGAACTTTTGTGGGTTCATTATGGGACTATATGGCAAGCCTTTAGAATATTACCAGTGTTGCTGAAGATAACGAACCACTTCTTCGCCAATGGCCAAGGACGCAGTGGCTGCAGGGCTAGGTGTGTTTAAGACATGCAGTGCATTGCGGCGAATAATGAATTGAAAGTCTTGGACTAACTGACCGGTAGGTGAAATGGCCTGAGCCCTCACCCCCGCGCCGCCGGTTTCAAGATCGGCTTCTCGAATATCGGGCACTAGGCGCTGTAGCGACTGACAAAACAGAGTTTTGCTCAATGAGCGGGCGACTTCACCTAAACTGACTTGCCAATGCTGAGCCAAAAAGCGCCAGAATCCTGTGTAAGAAAGCACATCCTGCAGTTCCCCCAGGTTGATTTGTGATTTCCGATACCCTTCCCTAGCTAGGGCCAGAACAGCATTGGGACCAGCTTCTATGCCACCGTGGATTAAACGGGTAAAGTGAACCCCCAAAAAGGGAAATTTGGGGTGAGGGACCGGATAAATTAAATTATTGACTAAATACTGGCGCTCAGGCTTGATTTTGTAATATTCTCCTCTAAAGGGAACAATTCGGATATCGCGCTTTTCACCCGCCAGTTCGCTGATGTGATCGCAATACAAGCCGGCACAGTTAATTAAAAAATTAGCTTCAAAATCACCCGCTGAGGTCACAATTGTCCAGGTTGCGTGGGTGTCTATCAATTGCATGACTTTGGCTGAGGTAACCACTTGCACCCCAAGTTTTTTGAGCGTCTCAGCTAGCGTCGCACAGACTTGTTTATAGTCAACAATCCCTTCTTCCGGCACCCGAATGCCAGCAACCCCGTTGACGTAGGGTTCTATCTCTTTCAACTGTTCCGG
>JAKSDM010000637.1 GCA_022360135.1 Pseudanabaenales cyanobacterium
ACTGTATCTCACCCTCGATCAGCTCTCCGAGGAGTATGGCAATCACACCCTGCGGACAACCACCCGTCAAGGGTTTCAGATCCACGGCATCCTCAAGAAAAACCTGAAAGCAACGATCGCCGCCATTGTCCATAACCTGGGGTCTACGTTAGGGGCCTGTGGCGATCTCAACCGCAATGTTATGGCTCCCCCAGCCCCCTATAAGAACCGCCCAGAGTATATCTATGCGCGGCAGTATGCCGACAATATCGCCGATTTACTCACCCCTCAGACGGCGGCTTATTACGAAATTTGGCTAGATGGGGAGAAGTTTATTACGGCTGAAGAAAGCCCTGAAGTGGTGGCTGCTCGCCAGCGTAACGGCAGTGGCGCCATTGTCCACGATAGTGAGGAGCCGATCTACGGGACTTACTACATGCCCCGTAAATTTAAATGTGCGGTAACGGCGCCGGGAGACAATTCCGTCGATGTCTATACTCAAGATGTAACCCTGGTGGTGATGACTGACGATCAGGGACAACTACAAGGTTTTAATGTCTTGGCGGGCGGCGGCATGGGGCGCACCCATAATAAGGAAGAAACCTTCGCCCGACTTGCTGATCCCATCGGGTATGTGGACAAGGAGGATGTATACGACCTGTTGAAGGCGATTGTGGCGACTCAGCGGGACTATGGCGATCGCGTCAATCGTCGTCACGCCCGGATGAAGTACCTGCTCCACGATTGGGGAGTAGAAAAGTTCCGTGAACGCATTGAAAGCTACTTTGGCAAACCGATTCAGCCCTACCAACCCTTACCCGAGTGGAAATATCAGGATTACTTGGGGTGGCGTGAGCAGGGAGATGGCAAGCTGTTCTTAGGGATTTCGGTGGAGAACGGTCGAGTTTATGACCATGGCGACCTCCAACTCAAAACGGCGTTGCGAGAGATTCAACGGGCCTTCCATCTGCCGATGCGCTTAACCCCCAATCACAACATCATCCTCTCCGAGATTGATCCAACCGATCAGGCCAAAATCCAGACTATCTTAGACCGTTGTGGGGTTCAGCCAGAAACTCAGATTGACCCCTTGACGCGCTACGCCATGGCGTGTCCCGCCCTACCGACTTGTGGTCTGGCGATTACGGAGTCAGAGCGGGTAATTCCCAGCATCCTGGCTCGGCTGAGAGCGTTGATGAACAAGCTGGGGTTAGCGGATGAACACTTCGTTGTGCGGATGACAGGCTGTCCCAATGGCTGCGCCCGCCCTTATATGGCCGAAATGGGTTTTGTGGGCAGTCTCCCGAATACCTACCAGCTTTGGTTAGGAGGGTCTCCGAATCAGACCACCCTGGCTCAGCCCTACCTGGATCGGCTGCACATTGACCATTTAGAAACGACTCTAGAACCAATTTTGGTTTATTTCAAGCAGAGCCGTCAGACTGGAGAAAGCTTTGGTGATTTCTGCGCCCGGGTTGGCTTTGAGGCGATTCGGCAGTTTGCCGACACCTATGATCCCGTCAAACTTGCCGCCAAGGAGCGTAGGCGTCGCCATCGGATTAGCCTACCGGAGCACCTCTACATACAGCTTAAGGCGGCGGCGGAAAAGCAAGGTAAGCCGATGACTGAATTGACAGCGGCTGCGATCGCGGCGTATCTCGAAGCTGGAGATTAGGTTTGGATCCCCTGCCAAAAAAATGAGCATGTAGATTCTGCATGCTCATTGACATCTTTTAAGGGGGAGTTAGAGGGGATCCCTAACAGGAAATCAAGCTTATCCAACAAACTTATCCAACCAGGATTGGAAGAAAGGGAGCCAGAGCCCCAAACTCCCTTTGCCCACTTCAGGAGCTACCGTGTACACTGCTCTCTATTAGGCAGTGCAAATCTAGATGAGGTTTAAAATTGCCAACATCGCCAATTCTGGAGCACTTCGGAGACAATAACAGGCGCTTTAGTTTGGAGCATCCTTTGACTCAGAAACGCCTCATCAAAGCCCTACTCTTTTAATCTCCATCAGCTAATCTCTATCGGCCCTGCCTCAAGGAGCAGGAGCCTGCGCCTCTATTAAGCCTCTAAGGCTTTACCGCCCTCAGA
>JAKSDM010001821.1 GCA_022360135.1 Pseudanabaenales cyanobacterium
ATGATGAAGCCACCGCCCAGTTAGTCGGTCAGTTTTACCAGTATTTAAGCGATCCCGAGGTCGCCACCAAAGCAGAGGCCCTTCGCCTAGCCCAACAGGACCTGGTGAATAATCCGCGAATGAACCTGCCTGTCTTTTGGGTGCCTTATGTTTTATTGGGGAATTGGTTGTGAGGGGAGGCAGGGGAGGTAGGGGAGGCAGGGGAGGCAGGGGAGGTAGGGGGAGCAGACTTGGCTCTGATTTGCTGTTATAGCCGTCGCCATTCCCGTTCAGGAGACTGGAAAACAGAAATCAAGTTTTAGCGAATTTGGTCTGAACTAGAATACTTTTGCACTCGGGTTTATAGAACATTAATCTCCCCCTGCTCCCCCCGCTCCCCCTGCTCCCCCCGCTCCCCCTACTCCCTTCCCCGCTCTCTAATTCACCGATAGACAACAGTCAACAATTGGTTCTTCGGCGATCGCATCTAAGCCGACTTGCTGCAATAGAGCGATCCAGACCGCTGGGGTGTCTATATAGACTTTAGCTAGAGCCGTTAAGGTGTCGTACCAAATCCCGGCTTCAGCCAAAAGGCTGGCTTGCTGGAGGGGGGAGGCCGTTTCGAGCTGATCCATTTGCCCAGGGAAGGCGATTCGTTGAACCCGACCGCTGACATACTCATCCAAAGAAGGGCTCTCTGGGTCGAAGCGCAGGAGCAGGTGCCAACGGTAGGTTTTTCCCACCTCTAGGGGCGCTTTGAGGGATGGACGGTAGCTAATTACGCCTGGGGTCTCCGAGATTTGAATCGATGAATTTTGGACAATCAGATGATTCTCATCATCCCACAGTTCAAATTCAGCGCTATGGACAGCGGCCGATGAGTAAGGGATATAAAACCAGAACGTTGGCGCCGACGCAATCGTGCGTCCCCATGCCGCTGGTTGTTCTAAAGGGTGTCCCTGGTCATCTTCCTGGACAATTTCAGGGAAGGGAACTAAAGCAGTCAAATTTAAATCTGCGCAGGGAAACGCGCCAATTTGTAATTCTGAACAGGGCGGACGCGAGCCTCCCCCACGGGGACGATCCTGAGGGGCGCTCTCTTCTCCGGTATCGGGCTGCTGGAAGTGTATCTGCAGACTACTATCAAAATCCTCAAAAAACGCCGACACCTGCATCCCCGTA
>JAKSDM010001711.1 GCA_022360135.1 Pseudanabaenales cyanobacterium
CAGCGAGACTTGATCACCATTTTGTTGACCGGCATTGCCGCCACGCTTTTAGCCATGCTGGTCCCCCAGGCTACGGCTGTATTGGTGGATAATGCTATTCCCGACGGCAATACTAGCTTACTGGCTCAGATCGGCCTGGGATTATTGGCGGCGGCTTTTGGCGGCGCCAGTTTTCAGCTGGCCCAGGCGATCGCCTTGATGAGAATCGAAACCAGTTCTGACGCCTCACTCCAGGCCGCCGTTTGGGATCGGTTGTTAAAACTGAGAACCTCCTTTTTCCGCCAGTATTCCATCGGTGATCTAAATTCAAGGGTGTCTAGCATCAGCGGCATCCGCCGAAAATTGAGCGGCACCGCCATCCAGGCCATCTTTGCCGGATCGTTCTCACTGCTGAATCTGGGACTCTTGTTTTACTACAGTCCTCAACTCGCTTTTTTGGCCCTGGTAGTGGCGTTCATAGTGATGACGGTGACCACCCTTTCTGGCTCTATGCTGATCCGCAAGCAGCGGCCATTGATGACCCTCCAAGGCGAAATCTATGGATTGTTGGTGCAGCTGATTAATGGGGTGCCCAAATTACGGATTGCGGGGGCGGAAGAACGCGCCTTCGCCTATTGGGGGCGAAAATATACCGAACAACTCCGGCTTGACCTCAGCACTCAACAGTTAGAGGATGCAGTGGATGTGTTTAACCGAGTCACGCCTATCCTCACTTCGGTGGCGCTTTTCTGGCTGGCGAGTACGCTGGTTGAATCTTCCCAAGCCTCAGGCGTCGCCGGACTTTCAACTGGAACGTTCCTGGCCTTTAGTGTAGCGTTTGGCACATTTATAGGCGGCGCGACCAGTCTCAGCAACACCTTGATTGAGGTATTGGAGGTGATTCCTCTATGGCAGCGATCGCAACCCATCTTGACCGCCCAGCCCGAAGTGGACGCCAACAAGACCGATCCAGGGCGACTAACCGGCGCCATCCAGGTGGACCATGTCACCTTCCGCTATCGGGAGGATGGTCCCCTGATCCTCGACGACGTAACCATCCAGGCCCAACCGGGGGAATTTATCGCCCTGGTGGGTCCTTCCGGTTCGGGTAAATCTACTATCTTTCGATTATTGCTAGGGTTTGAAACCCCCAGCTCGGGTACAGTTTATTATGACGGTCAAGATTTGGCGGGGCTGGATGTGGCCGCTGTCCGCCGTCAACTTGGGGTGGTATTGCAAAATGGCCGAATTAACGCAGGCAGCCTATTCGAGAATATTTCTGGCGGCGCTTTGATTTCGCTAGACGAAGCCTGGCAAGCTGCCGAAATGTCTGGGTTGGCGGAGGATATCCGCAACACCATGCCGATGCAAATGCATACCATCATTAGTGAGGGCGGCACAAATCTCTCGGGGGGACAACGGCAACGGCTGGTGATTGCCCGGGCGCTGGCCTTAAGTCCCCGAATTTTGCTGCTGGATGAGGCCACTAGCGCACTGGATAATCGGACGCAGGCGATCGTCAGTCAAAGTCTAGACCAGCTCAAAGTGACCCGACTGGTCGTGGCCCACCGTCTAAGCACAATTCGCAATGCCGATCGGATCTATGTGTTGGAAGCAGGGCGGGTGGTGCAACAGGGCAGGTTTGAGGAGTTGGCGGAGCAACCCGGGTTGTTTGCTAAGTTAATCAAGCGACAAATCGCGTAAATACCTGGTTGAACCTGAAATTACCTACCAACTGATACAACTCGTTCAAACTCTTCTGCATCTCACCAATAGCCTAGGGAACTGCGGCTAAATAACATCCCATCTACCCTGAGAGGATTTTAGATTTTGGATTTTAGATTTTGGATTGGGTCATCAGGAATGGCCTGTTCCCTATTCCCTGCTCCCTATCTCCCCACCCCTGCCCTCCCCTGCCTCCCCTGCCTCCCCATCTCCCCCATCTCCCCCATCTCCCCCATCTCCCCCATCTCCCCCATCCCCCTTCTCACTACTGGGACTTTATTTTTACGCTAATCCCCTATCAGTTAAGATCCCACTGAGGATTTAGCAACATAACAGTTCAAATCAGCGGCGGCAGATGACCTTGAACTCATCACTAGCGGCTCTCCTAAATTCGCTGCATTGGAATTGTTATGCGGCACTGTTTGAATAGTTATACACAGGAACCTGAACAAAGTGGTCAGGTTCTTTTCTATCTAAAATTGTCTGTTGTAAACGTTCTACGGTTGATGGAGAGAAAAACTGCTCACCTGTTTCTTCATTTACACGGGCAGACACATTCTCAATCAGAACAATTTTCCCATTCAGATTTAAGGTGTATGTTACACCAATTCAAAATGAAGATGAGCATAATTCAGAAGCTGAAAGCCTTGCTGTCAAAGGTTTTAATATGAACTATTCTGCGCAGCTTCATATCCATTTGGTATTACCTGCTTCTCAACCAATGTCTCTTGCCAATTACTTGTCATCTTCACTACATCTCCTTTGAGTAAAGTCGTCATTCCATCGCTGGGAATTGGGTTCATATCCGTAATGATTTTGATGGGTGAACGAGAGGGATAACTGCACTGAATATCAGGGCAATTGCCCGTATTTTGTATAAATCGTACTTGACAAATAGACGTTTAATCTCTCGGCAATAAGACTAGACAAACTCTCTTGAATCAAGGAAACTACATAGAAGGCGGGACAGTGATTTGAGCATGATGTAAGCCGAGAATCATTTTGAATTTGTCAGGTGAGAGTTTGGATTATCCCTAAAATGAACTAAATTGAATCCTACTTTTAGTCACATCATGCCTAAGTTAGGCAACGTGTTGCCAGTCTCATTCAATATCTGTCCTATCCCAGACAGGGTGAAATCAATTCGGATGTAAGCCACGACGAGTCAATCCCGCTGTTCGCTCTAAACCAAACAGTATATTCATGTTCTCCACACCTACTTGAGCCCCCCCTTTACCTAAACTATCAAGTGTGCTAAAGACCACGACGCTGTTCCTTTCATTGTCTACATCGAGTCCGATATGACAATAATTGGCGCCAGCGATAGCACTCACCCATGGATACGGCTTGTACTGCCAGGAAGCAGGATGTTCCTTGGGCAAGTCATAGACCTGGATAAAGGGATGGAAATTATAGTAATTGCGGTACAGCCCAAGTAATTCTTCTCGGGATATAGATTGTGTTAAAAAACCGCGACAGATGTTTAATATTCCCCGAGTGATTGGAACATAAACCGGGGTAAAGTGAACACTAACAGGCGTGTCAACTAGCAAACTTAATTCCTGTTCAATCTCGTAGATATGACGATGCCCAATGGATTATACGGCACTAGATTGTTGCCAATTTCAGGATGATGGATTGAACGAGAAAGTTCTGCCCCAGCCCCGGCTGTACCCGATAGTCCATCTACAGATAATTTCTCAATATCTACCAGTCGATTGGCGACAAGGGGCGCGATTCCCAGGATTGCTGCCGACGAGAAACAGCCTGGATTCGCTATCAATTGAGCTTGCGAAATTTCCTTAAGATGAAGCTCGTTTAAACCATATACCGCTTGTTCAGCTAGCGACCAAGCTGGGTGTGTCATGCCATAGACTCTTTCCCAGATAGTGCGATCTCGCAATCGAAAAGCAGACCCAAGGTCGATGATCTTAGTATCATCATCCCAATAACGCTGTGTTACATCGATGGATGCATCGGTAGGAAGCGCCACAAAGACCACATCACAAGATGTTGCATCATCAGGATGAATCAACTCAATACCAGTGCCGTACAAGTTGGGATGATAGCTTTCTATAGCTGAAGGTTGGCGACTAGTGGCCCAGGCAATGTCTACGTAGGGATGATCGAGCAGCACGCGAAGCACTTCACCCCCCATATATCCGCTACCTCCAAATATCCCAGCGCTAATCATAAAACAAAATCCTTACTAAGCTTTTGTTTGAGTGTTGGTAGAGTTATTACAAAACAGCATTAACCTGCATTGCGACGAGCGGCGCCAGTCAGCAGTCGATCCACATTGACAACAGCACGTTTGTGGACGCCACAACCAATTTCGCCCCCCAAATCTTCTGCCCAAACCTTAAAAATGAACAGTTTGTCCTCTTGGCCAATGTATTGTGCGTTGGCAGTCACCTTAGCTCCCCATGATGTAGCAGCCGTATGTGAAACTTGAACGAAGACTCCTACTGAAAGCTCGTTTGATTCGAGAACAGGATAAAGAATACGGGCAGCCGCTATTTCCATCAATGCAACCATCTGGGCAGTTGCAAACACGGGTGGAAATCTATCCTGAGATTCACAACTGATGTTAGTTGCTAAATGCTGCTTCTCAACGGTTAATCGAGCTGAGGCAACAGTATTTGCCGCGAGTTTGATAGTCATCCATGCACCTGCCTAAGTCATTCAAAACACTATTTTTACTGGAATCAAAAACAATATTGAGGTTCATATTCACCAGAGTCCATCAGTAAGGGTAATGGGTTCACGCAGCATTTGATTTGAGCCGGGAGGCGGGTAAATGAGCAAGCTGATCTGCCATATCCAGATTCCTTGATTAAGGTATTGTTGCTCAGTACTTAAGGTCGTTGCTGAGCTTCCCAGGAAATCAGCAATTGCCTAATGTGAAGTGTTAAGTTTATGAGTTCTGAGAACAAAACGTTTTTTGTTTTTTCATGAATCACCTCAAAAATAGGTCATACATACTGACCCATCAAAACTAACCTAGATGATTTAATATGTCAACATGCCTGACCTAAATGATCCAGAACATCAGCGTGAGCAAAAACTCAACAAGGCCCTAGAAGCCCTGCATTTTGCCTTTCGCGCCATCACAGCAAAGCCAGATGCGATGCTTGCAGAGTATGGTCTTTCGCGAGTTCATCATCGGGTTTTATATTTTGTGGGGCGCAACCCAGGTTTAAGTATCAATGAGCTATTGGCAATTCTTGGGGTTCGTAAGCAGTCTCTGAATGTGCCTTTACGTAAATTAATAGAATTAGGGCTGATTCAATCCCAGGCAGATACCACCGATCGCCGCGTTAAGCGTTTGACGCTTACTCGGAAAGGATTGGGGTTAGAAAATCAGTTGACAGGTGACGAACGTCAACGTTTCTCACGGGTGTTCAACTGTGTTGGCCCAGAAGGTGAGGCTGCATGGTTGAAAGTCATGCATCTGCTGGCAGAAGATGAATTCAATGAGGGTTGAATTAGCTTTTGAGTCGCAGGAGCATTCAGATGTCAAACTCTCAAAGCGGATAAGCATCAATCGACTATCTATCTGAAAAGTGCAGTAGGCTAACTACTAATTAGATCTACTTTTTCAGTCTATCCCCCCAGAATGAGCTAGATATACTGTAGCTTGCAGTATATCTAGCCAAATCAGCTAGATATATTGCGAACTGTCCATATAGTACGCTCATCTTTTATGTTTGAACGCCTCGCGCTTGATAGTAAGGGGTTGAACGGTTCCTGACTACTATATATTTTGCGCCTCTTGGGCTGTAACACACCAATCCACGGAGTAATAGTGCGTTACGACTCCAACAACCTAAAAATCCTCCTTAGCGATCGCGTTCAAGATCGTAAATTGCCTTTTCCCAATACCAATCCTCAGGCATGCCTGGATTCTTTAGTTTCAGACGCTTGACCAACCCCACGGCAATTTTTCGGTCATCCCCCACCAACCGTAAGAGCTTTCTTTGGACCGCCAGACTCGGCTTACCCACACTAATATCTTGACAAGTCGTTCTTGTGTTCGCTGTAAACGAATATGAACTGGCTCGTTTGGCTGCCTGTTTTAGAGAAGTTTGCAGCGTCTGGATAGCCTCCCGCATTTGCTCAGCCATCTCCTGATTGGCCTGGTTGGTAAACAGGGCCGCGGCTTGTTGAGAATCCTCGATCGCCCCCTGCAAATCGCCCAAGTTAGCCCGCACCTGCCCCCGGCTGGCGTAAGCCCAGGCATCCTGCGGATCAATTTGTAAGGCCCAATCCAGGTCTTCCATAGCGCCCCGATAGTTTCTCTGTTCCGCCTTCTGCACCGCTTGTCGAAGAAACTCATTGGGATCGATCAGGGGACGTAAGGGGGGCGCTGGCTGGACTGATTCGGGGCAGGGTTGGGGTGTGGCTTGCAGCTGGCGGATGTGGCCCAGACAGCGTCGGCAGTTAGCAATATCGCGCTGATCCAGGTAGAGTTCCACGGCTTTTTTATAGCTGGCGATCGCCTTCTGTGGAACGCCCTGTCGTTGGCGAACTGTGCCGATCAGGTTATAGGCCGCCGCGTAGTCAGGCTTAAGTAGAATAGTTTGTTTGGCGTCTGCGATCGCAGCTTCCAGATGACTGGTCGCTAGATAGGCTAAACCCCGAGCGAAGTAACCTCTGGCATCCTCCGGATCGATTCGCAACGCTTCCGTATAGTCGGCGATCGCCGCCTGGAAATCCCCCAAGTTAAAGTGGGCTAGCCCTCGGTTGTAATAGGCTTCAGCAAAGTCAGGCTGGTGTTCCAGGGCTTGACTAAACGCTGCGATCGCCCCCTCATGGTCCTTTTCGCTGGCTTTGGCGACACCTTGTTGATAAAACGTTGAGTGCATCTTGACGCTTCAATCAACTCTCTGCAGCATAGGGCAACTCAGCATTTGAGCTGAATAGTAACCTGAACCTGGAATTTGGGTTCCTAACGGGTTACTCAAGTTTAGCTCAGGGTGCAGTGAGCATAACCGATAGCGATCGCAATATTCGCCTGAGACTGCTAAGCATATAGCGATTTTCATTTGCATTGACTACACCCTACACCGAATGGCACTGAAATAAGCCATGTGGGCAATGCCCAACCTACGGAATATCAGGGCTTTTAGCGATTTATAAACGCTTATTTCAGCGCCATTCCACCCTACACCCTGTCTTCCCTGAGATGTATTCAACCCAAGCGAGAATTGCCATCTTTGTCAAGAGCTTTTCCACAGATTTCAACACTTTTTGGGCGTCTGAGCGTTTTGTAGACACTTTGATTTTCATGACCTCTTAAAAAATGAGGTTTGCTGACAAATCTGGTTGACTGACAAAACTTTTGCAGGATATCCCTGAAATCCTTGATTCTTGGTGATTTTAGGCGATTCAGTTATTGGATCAAAGTTGTTCGACATTGAGTGACCTGTAACCCATTATTGGCAAGGTTTTCAGGTGATTTGTCTAGAACTTTTGTCAGTCAATCAGGCTGACAAATATAAATAGAAGTCCTAAATCAGTTGTAAAATCTCATTCTAATGAGATTATTGAAAGTCAAAGGTTTTATAATCCTATATGGATTTTCAGATTTACGAATCAGATAGGATTGCTATCTTCCTTTAAGCTGTTGACACGTAACGGCTCAGGCTGGACAATGTTGTAAGATTAGTAAGCGAAAGCCTTTTTGATACGAAAGCTACGAGCACATAAGGATTAATACCTAGGCAGCGCCAAAAAGGTCAATAACCTTGGTATATATGAATTTCAGGTATTTCATTAGTGCCTGATGTTAGGTTTTTGGTCAATTTTGGCAGTTTTCTGTGCATTTGAATAGATATAAAGGCACGTATGCTCGAGCTATATCAACCAATTCGAACCTTTCAAGAAGACTCGCCTAGGCTTTCTATCGTTTACATATATATATCGAAAGGATTTTAAGTGGTTGTATCAGGCGCATTACAATGTAATTGGATTATGATAGAATGATAGATTAAAAACAATAAGTATCCTTTGAAAGGCATTGCATCTGGAGACTGGAAATCGTGTTCGATGTTTTATCTCAGAATAGTTTGATTTATACCTTTTTCAATGACTCCCGATAAGTTTTTTGTAGACTTCTCTGCTGTTAATTACTGCCCCTCGGTAAGTAAGGAGCAGCTGCCATGCTGAATGACTCCTACTCACAAAATGGTAAGACTGCTGCATTCCAAGATTACTCCAAAGACTTAACTATTGAGCAGCGTACTAATAAATTGAAAAAAGCTTCGGCTGATTACTTACGTGGAGCAATAACTGAAGATCAGCTTGAGAAATTAGAGGAAGATCTTGAGACTGATTATGGTGAGATCGCTCTTAGTATGGCCTCCCCAGGAAAAACCTTATGGTTAAGCTTTCTGAATTTAATTCGTGGCAAGAAAGGTTGATTCTATTTTGTCCAAGACCTTATTTATTCAATTCGTACTCAGCATTCAGCCATCTTTCAGAAGCTAAACTTCCTATCAAGAGGATAGTTGAGAATTTCCCTGCTATTCCTCCAATCACTTTCCTCATCTCTGATTTGTCAAAGGTGTTTGTTTGACTACTGTATAAGCAGAGTACAGCTAGAACGCAATCTGATTCACCCAAAACAGGAACACATATTAAGGAACGATAGCCGACTCGACCAGACGGGGAAGGGGTGTATATATTATTGTCAGCATAGCCTTTGCTGTCTATATGTACGACTATAGTTCTTTTCTCAACATACGAAGTGCCTGCAACTCCTCTTCCTGTAGGTGAATTTTTGCTGATTTCATCTCCTATAAAAAATGTTAATGTCTCATCTGTTTCATTTGGATTTGAATAGCGTGCCCATGTGACTAGGAAATTACCCTGTTGATTTGGCCGATAGAGAGCAACACCACAATCTTCGAAGTTCTTTAGCTTGACAAGGTCTTTGAAAAGCTTCTTGACCGTTCTCTTTAAGCGTTCTTCTATATCTTCGGAATATCTATATATATCTGGGACCAGTCTCAGTAGACTTTCGTCTAACTTAATTATTCCTGCCGTTGTCTCAAGCGCCTCTGCATACCTAAGTGAAAGTATCAAAGCTGGAATAGAACAAAATAAAAAGATTAAAATTCCAGTGCCGATGCTTATTTGCATCGGCTGCCCCAGTAAGGGCCAAACTTTGTCAAGGTTAGCATCGACTCTATTGCCGATAATTCCAGCCAGTGCTGCACTAGCCGAAAATCCAAGAATAGTTAGAAGACCTCTACGTAAAATTCTATTTTGCATGAGAGCTGGTAGACGATCAGGTATTAAAAAGCTCAGGCTTAAAACATTAGGCGTATATTTTTAGGCGGGAAAAAGCTTCCAAATCCCCTAAACCTCTTATCGGATAAGAGATAGCGGCAAAACGCCAAACCCTTATTCCGATTTATTTCCCGGCTTAAGTTATACCCCAAACATTCCAGACTTTCAATTTTCAGAACAAACGCACTACTTTTGCGTCAACACTGGATTTAAGAGATTGACATCCTTGTTAAGACCTGTGAAACCCTGATTATGGCTATCGTTAACCTTAATTCTTAGCTGTGACAATGCACTGGTAGTAAATTGCTAATAACTCACCATAGTCGGAGATGAGCACTCAATCTTACAGATATCAATGAACTAAAGTAAGGCTCTTTCGTTCCCAGTATGTATATTTACAAAGACTTGCGACTCCCAGTGTAGGTGAAACCCTTATCAACAAAAGATAAATGCTTTAGATCGCTATCATCGTCTCAAGGAGTATGATTTGTGTGGGAATCGCCAAAAATCTTATCCTAAAAGGGTTTAGCTATTTGAAATCCCGAAATCAGGATACTCTCGTCTAAAGTAATGGAAAATGCGAAAAATGCATTACTACGTATCGAAAATTGCATAGTTAGGTTATTTATGAAGGTTGGTTAGAGCATTAGCTCTGTTTTTGGAGTGTTGCTGAATGGCGGGATGACTTTTGCCAAACTTTGAACGAGGATTCGGGCCTTCAGCCAGCAATTCATACCTCGGATCAGTGGCTGTCGACTTAAAGTAGGAAATTATCTCTGAGTCAGGAGCTAGAATTCAGCAAGGAACTGGATTCTGGATTCTAACTTCCTTCCCTACAGAACTTTCCTGGCTTAAATTACACGCCTAATCAGCAACACCTTTTAGCAAGTATGTTGACGGGTTCACTAAAGATAACAAAAGTTTATGGCCGCCTGCCGCTGCAATTTCCAAGGTGCGGCAGGCTTGGGCTTCACCTTTGACATCTAGTAGATCGAGGGTAGTTGAATACGATCGCACCAATCCTGCCTCACCAAGGGGAGCCTCTAGATTATCTAGATAATCGGCGACTTCGGTAAGCTGCTTAAAGCCTTAGCCCCTTAACCCTCACTGACCTTCAAGATTTTGTAAAGCAACCGTATTTTTACGGTGCTGTCATCCTTGAGAGCAAGAATGAATATAGAAAACGAACGTCCTGATCGGTAAGGGGGAAACATGAGTCAGCGGCAGCATGGCATTGCCACAGGATTGATTCTTGTTGGGGGCTTGGCTCTATTTGTCGGGTTTTCAAAGGGTCTGGATACTCTTGCCGAGCAGAGGGAACCCTCAGAAAAAACTGAGCAACCTGATTTCTACCAACAAGCCCTAAATTATGGTTGGCAAGCTGCGGTTGCGGCTCAAACTGCGAAGACTAGTCAAGAGTGGGCAATAGTCTCTAGTCTGTGGAGTCAAGCCATAGGAAAGTTGCAAAGCGTCCCCAAAAACAATCCCAATTATGCAGCCTTGCAGCAGAAAATCAGTGAATACCGAATATACCGAGAGTATGCTCAACTACAGCAGCAATCATCTTCCCTGCCCGATGCCGAAACTAAGCGCTGAAATACTTGGCGGCGGCGTGATAGGCCACGATCGCAGTGGTCGATTGCTCGGGGTACAGTTGTTCACTCTCATCCATGTGGAGACCTATCCGCTCTGCCCCTAGCAGATCCAGTAAGGTAAACTGATCCTGAATATTGGGACAGGCTGGATAGCCGAAACTATAACGGGAGCCCCGATATCGCTGAGCCAGCATGTCTCGAATCGTGTCAGGCTCCAGGTCTGCAAAGCCAAGTTCTCGACGGATACGGGCATGGGTCCACTCAGCCAAGGCTTCGGCTATCTGAACCGCCAATCCGTGGAAATAGAGATAGTCGGTGTACTGGTCGTCAGCAAACAACTTTTGGGCAAACTCGGTGGCAATGTCGCCCACCGTCACTGCCTGCATTGGAAACACATCAAAGCGATTTTGGATTTTGGATTTTAGAGTTTGGATTTCGACGTCTTTGGGGAGATAAAAGTCGGCGATACAGAGACGACGCATCGATTTTTGACGGGGAAAATCAAACGTCGCAATGGGCTCCGGCAGAGGCTGATTTGTGTTTACGCCCGCTTCATCCGCAAGTATATCCTTCGGATTATACAAATGCAGAGAATTCCCTGCCGCCAAACAGGGGAAGTAACCATAAATCACTTGGGTATGGAGCAGGTTCTCCGTAATGATGCGCTGCTTCCACTCCTCCAGGATGGGATATACCTTTTCCGTCAGAAATTCATCATACTCCTGCCGCGATTGTTCCTTGGGTTTACGGAACTGCCACTGCCCTGCAATCAGCGCCTGCAGATCGAGATACCAGAACACCTCTGATATCGGAATGTCCTCAGGGTTAAGAATGCAAGCCCCCCAGAAGGGCGGAGCGGGGCGATCGATGTCGATTGCGACGGCTTCTGAGCGACGAGTGTCTTCAGCTTCGGCAGTGGGGAGATTTTGGATTTTAGATTTTGGATTTTGGATTTTGGCTCCTTGCGCCAAGTCATCCGCTGACTTCTGACTTCTAGCTCCTGATTCCTGTTGATCCAGAAATCCCTTAATATCATCCCAAGTCCCTGAATCCTTTGACGGCATCAACTGGTCCATGAAGTGGAGATCGGAGAAGGCGTCTTTGCCATAAACCACTCGACCTTGATAGGTGTTTTGGCAGTCTTCGTGGACGAATTTGGGGGTGAGGGCGGCGCCGCCGAGGATGACGGGGACGGTAATGCCTTGCTGATTGAAGACTTCCAGGTTTTCTTTCATAAAAGCGGTAGACTTCACTAGTAAGCCGCTCATGGCGATGCAGTCGGCCTGGTGTTGGCGGTAAGCCTGGATGATGTTATCCACTGGCTGTTTAATGCCCAGGTTGACCACTTTGTAGCCATTGTTAGACAGAATAATGTCCACCAGGTTTTTGCCAATATCATGAACATCGCCTTTGACGGTGGCGATCACAACGGTTCCCTTACCGGCGCCGTTTACATCCGC
Source organism: Pseudanabaenales cyanobacterium (assembly GCA_022360135.1). Taxonomy (GTDB): domain Bacteria; phylum Cyanobacteriota; class Cyanobacteriia; order Phormidesmidales; family Phormidesmidaceae; genus JAKSDM01. The sequence goes on from JAKSDM010001711.1 coordinate 12,056, forward strand.
CTTATCCATAAAGGGTTCTAAATAAGCCACGGCCGCCTTCATGGTCTGGGCGGACTGGAGCACAAAGGGCAGCTGCATCTGTCCGGAGCCGAATAGCTCTCCCACCACCTTCATACCATCCAATAGGAAGGTATTGATGATGTGCAGGGGGGGATATTGTTGGAGGGCTTTTTCCAGCTGTTCTTCTAGACCAATCCGTTCACCGTCGATGATGTGGCGTTTGAGGCGCTCTTCAACGGGGAGGTTCTCATCCAGGGCGCGATCGCGCTTGGTAGTCTTGCCTTCGAATAGGGTGGTGAGTTTAGTCAGGGGATCGTAGGTGCAAACGTCTCCCTCAAACTGACGGCGATCGTAGATCAGGTCGCGACAGATGTCCTGATGGGCGGGTTCAATTTTGGCCAGGGGCAGGATTTTGCTGGCGCTGACGATGGCGGCGTCCATGCCTACCGCCATGGCTTCGTGCAGGAAAACGGAGTTGAGGGTGACCCGCGCCGCCGAATTTAAGCCAAAGGAGATGTTAGAAATCCCCAGAATGATATGACAGCCTGGCAAATTCCGCCGAATCTGCCGGATTGCCTCAATGGTTTCCCGACCGTTGACTCGGTCTTCTTCGATGCCAGTGGAAATTGGCAGCGCCAGGGTGTCGAAAAACAACTCGTAAGGCGGGATGCCGTACTCCAGAGCATCTCGATAGGCCCGTTGAGCAATGGCAAACTTTTTCTCCGCTGTCCGCGCCATGCCCTCTTCATCAATCACGCCGACAACGACCCCAGCCCCATAGCGCTTGGCCAGCTCCAGCACTTTGAAAAATCGCTCCTCACCGTCTTCGTAGTTAGTAGAGTTGAGGATGCACTTACCACCCGCCACCTTCAGGCCCGCCTCCATCTTGGTCCACTCGGTGGAATCCAGCATCAGGGGCAACGTGATATTAGAGACCAGTCGAGAGGCCAGTTCTCGCATGTCTCGGACACCGTCCCGACCGACATAGTCTACGTTGACGTCTAGCACATGGGCGCCTTCTCGCATCTGAGACTTGGCTAAGGCTACCAGACCATCCCAATCTTCTGCATTTAGCGTTTCCCGACATTTCTTAGAGCCACTGGCGTTGAGTCGCTCCCCCACAATCAGGAAGGAGTTGTCCTGGTCATAGGGCTGAGGACTGTAAATTGAGGCTGCCGATGGGACATAGGGCAACGGGGTATAAGGCGGAATAGCAGCCCGTTGGCCAATCTGACGCAATTTTGGGTGCAGGTCTTTGGCCAGTTCCGCCAGCTGTTGGATATGGTCTGGACGGGTGCCGCAGCAACCGCCTACAACCTGTACCCCCAGATCCTCCACGAAGTGCATCAAGGCCATCCGCAGCTCCATGGGCGTGAGGTGATAGTGCGCCTGCCCACCAATGTTTTCCGGCAGTCCGGCATTGGGAATGCAGGAGATCGCAAAGGGGGAATTCTCCGATAGATACTTAATATGCTCCTTCATGCGATCGGGGCCAGTGGCGCAATTCAGTCCCAGAATGTCGATCGGATAGGGTTCCAGAATCGTCAGGGCCGCCCCAATTTCTGACCCCACCAGCATGGTCCCCATCACTTCCATGGTGATAGAAACCATTACGGGCAGTCGCACTCCCTTCTGTTGAAAAACCTCCTCAATGGCGTTCAAAGCCGCCTTAATCTGCAACACATCCTGACAGGTTTCGACCAGCAGCAGGTCCACTCCACCGTCGTACAATCCCTTTGCTTGTTCAACATAAGCCGCCTTTAGGGTGTCAAAGTCGATGTGGCCCAGAGTGGGCAGCTTGGTCCCTGGCCCCATCGACCCGGCTACAAACCGAGGTTTTTCAGGGGTGGAGTACTCGGCAACCACCCGTTTCGCCAGTTCCGCCGCCTCCCGATTCAAGTCATAAGCCCGTTCCGCTAACCCATACTCAGCTAGCACAATCGAAGTTCCGCCAAAGGTATCGGTTTCGACCACATCAGCGCCGACCTCCAGGAACCCCCGATGCACCTTTTCAACCGCCTCGGGTTTAGTCTCCACCAAGTATTCATTACAGCCTTCATACTCCGGACCGCCAAAATCCTCAGCGGTCAGATTCTGGGTTTGCAGGGAGGTGCCCATAGCGCCATCAAACACGATGACGGGGCGATTGGGACTGTGGAGATGCTCAAGAAAAAGGCTAGCCATAGTCGGGGGACGCTTCGCTGTGCAGCAAGGATTGATAAGTGTATGTCTATTATTATCGACTGTTCAACCGTATTGAAATTTGTCTTATGTTGTCAGTGTTTTAGGGGTTTCGCTGATTGACGACCATTATTAAGGAGAACTCCAGAAAGAAGAACTCCAGGCTAAAGAGGTCTTAGCCTGACAAGTTATCTGTTTATCGGCAGCCGTTTATGATTAAGAGCAGTTAGACCTCAAACAGGCCCATGTCAGTTGCAGCAGCCAAATCCTATGTAGAGTATCGGAACGATGCTTACTGGGTCGA
>JAKSDM010001546.1 GCA_022360135.1 Pseudanabaenales cyanobacterium
GGCCGACACTTACTTGCCCACGAGCTGACCCATGTGGTGCAGCAGTCGGGCGCTCGCCCGACGATCATGCCCCGACGGGTGCAACGACAGGGAGCGGACCCGCCTCCCCTGCAGCGATCGCCCCAATCCCTAGGTTTGTGGGTCCAGCGAGAAGTAGACGATGGGTCGGCTGACGATGGCGAGATGTCGGACGGCGCAGCGCTGGCAGGCGGTCTGGCGTTGGTGGCCGCTGGGGCCGCTGTGGATGCAGGGACTGAGGCCGTCACTGACGCCATCGCTGACAGGATGTCCTCCGACATCGAGATCGAATCTACTATCAATAAAGAGAAAACCTGCTTGAAAATGAGCGTGGAGGATAAGGACAGCGAGGCAGAAGAAGAATCTCAGGATGAAACAGCGGCGGATGATCTGCCCATCAGCCTCGTGAATAGCATTGTGCGGGTGATTCAAGACATTGTTGACCAGAACCCAGACCGGGATACGGTGGCTGACAAGCTCGATAAAGTACGGGTGCTGTTTGAAATGAGTTTGGTGAAGTTAGTGGGCTACGCCGAGGTGGGAGACGCCTTTGAGTACACCATCAAAATCAAGGGGCGGGCTAAGTTCATCCGGGCCAGCAAAATTGCTAAATTCCTGAAACGTCTGGGCCGTAGCGCCCGTCATGCGGGTGAGCGGATGGCGGGAAAACGCAACACCCAAGCAGAGCAGCCAGTCACGGCCGCAGAACAGCCCGCCGCCCCAGCGCCGCCAGTTCAATCCCCTGCCCCGGATACCCCCAAACCCGCTAAGCCGATCGAACCCGACGCTGCGAGCCCGGACGCCAAGGCGACGACACCCGCCGAACCTGACAATACACCCAACAGCCCCCCGGAAAAAGCCCCACCTTCGTCTACTAAACCAGAGGATAAGTCTAAGGCCAAGATAGAGCAGGCTCAAGAGCATGAGATTGAAATCCAATCTAAGGTACGTCGGATTGACGCCGAGACCGTAGATGTGATTATCCGCGCCACCCCCCAGAATAAAACCCGTTAGGGAGATGATCGCCCATGATGCCGTCCTCTGCTGGCCTGCCCATCGAGCTAACCACCGACAACTGCTATACGCTGCCGTTGGATCGCCCCATCACCCTATATCAGACAGAACCCGAGGCGGAATCCCAGGCGGAATCCCAGGCATTGAAGCCGTTTACAGCCACAGCCGTACAATTGATCTTAATTAAAGGGGCGGGAGATCGCTTCCAGGAATGCCATTTGATTCTCTCAACATCTCTGTCTCAATACCAACGGATCCTGGAGCAGTCTCTTTTTCACCTCAAACCAGAGGTCCGCGGCCCACTCCAGCAAACCGACTTTCGGCCTGACTCGCCAATTCTATTGGAACTAGGATTACAGCCCCATTTTTTCACCCCGGTTGCTGACGCTGACGTCGACACCCCGGTTGAAGAGCACACACCCTTCCCATCACGAGTCACTGAACTCCTAGCAGCGTTAGAGAAGCAACCGTCGGCAATCGCCGAGGCTGAAGACGGTGCGAGTGATTTTCTCAGGATGCTGCTGGAAGAACTCTTGGTTGACTTTTCATTTGACTCGGGAGACCCCTCCACAGCCTCCCCAGACCCAGGGTCTATCTCCCCATGGCTGAAGACCGACAGCTGGTTGTGTCGCTCGGTGCAACAGCGACAGGCGGATCAGACGGTGGGGTACGCCACCCTATGGGCCTATACCACGCCAGAGCAAGCCGACCCCGTAATGGAGTCAGGAACCGCCGCTTTGGATGCGATCGCAACCCTACTGCAAAAAACAACTGACGCCGTGAAGACAGAA
>JAKSDM010000492.1 GCA_022360135.1 Pseudanabaenales cyanobacterium
GGAATCTATATTGTCTGAATCTACGTCGTAACGTCGCAAAAATCCCCAAAGTCCTCTGCAGACAGTACGTTACAATTTAGCCAGCGATCGCTGGGTGCGCCTATGGTTAGAGAATCGGCTGCTGAAGACCAACCGCCAGTCCCAGATTCACGTTCGGACTTAGTGAGTTTTATTGAAGCCGCTCGTGGGCGGGGAGCGTCCGACGAATTTATCAGCAAGCTCTTAAGGAGTTACGGATGGCCCTATCGAGAGATTGAGCGGGCGTTTTTTCTGGTTTACGAACGTCTGACTAATCAACCCATTCCGACTCCAAAGGGTTTGGCGGTCGAATCAGCGCGGGATGCTTTTCTCTATTTATTGTCTTTCTCGACGCTGGCCATCTGGACGCAGGCCCTAGGGCAGTTAGCCTTTATTTTCATCGATACTTATATTCCAGACCCGTTAGAGCGCTATTACGGGGATCGTACTTTCCAGATCGCTTTCTGTCTGGCCCGTTTGATCGTGACCTTCCCCGTTTATCTAGTGATCATGCGCCAACTCTTGAAGGACCTATTGGTCTATCGGGAAAAATATCAATCTGGCGTGCGCAAGTGGCTGACGTATTTCACCTTGCTGGTGGTGTCTTTGATCGCCATTGGGACGCTGATCGCCTTTTTAACTTCTTTCTTACGAGGGGATCTAACTCTGCGATTTGTCCTCAAGGTGTTCGTGGTGCTGGTGATTGATGGGGGCGTTCTCTGGTATTACTTCGTTTGGCTGAGACGGCGACCCGTTGGCGCATAATTCCAACGCCGAGTCTTCTGCGGGCTGAGCATTCGACCGCTTCGAAGCAAGGAGAAGGACAATGGATTCCATAGATTACAGGGTATGAGTCAATCTAATTTCGATCGCAGCTTTGCTTTGATAGCCATTATTGCAGTGGCGATCGGCATTGTGGCAGGTTTTTGGGTGCTCGGCACACCCAACCGACAGCGTCTAATTGCTGCCGATAGGGAGCGAATTCAAGATCTGAGGTCGATTGTTTGGCGGCTCTATGAAGATGCTGAAAAGGCGCGAGACCGGGGACAACCTGTGGCGCTACCGGAGTCGCTAGAGGGCCGCGATCGCACCACCGATCCGATCACAAAGCTTGCCTACGAGTATCACCGCCTGAGTGAGACCACTTATGAACTCTGTGCTGAATTTGCCACCGACAGTAGTACGTATCCCTTAAGCCCAGCGCCTCGTGATGGACAAGAGAAGGACTGGCAACATCCACAAGGGCGTCACTGCTTCGAATTTGATGTAACCGAAGACGCCTCACCAGCTTTTCGCTGATTGTTTGACTGAGATTGCTTCTTAGCCAGCCCGGAGTCTGTTTTGTGGCCTCTAATGTTTGGCCGATTGACCCCTGACACTAAACCCTCCATTGAGGATTTGTTTAGGGGCCGAAAAAATGGGGCGTTCTCCGTGCATAAATCCTAACCAGCCTCTAAAATATAAGTCCATCCATATAGAAAGCCCCATATTGTTCAAGGGGTCAAACCCGGTTGAGAGGGACGCTTATAAAGCAGAAGACAGATCTAAACACACTTACACGGCTTGTACAAATGTGATTGAATCATCCGCCCAACGCTTATGAGTACCCTAATCCGTCAGGCCTTACAAGGGGGCAAATACATCTTAGATAAAGAATTGCAACAGGATGATTTTGGCGTAACCTACCAGGCGACCCACCATCATTTGGGGCAAATCGTCCTAATTAAGACCCTCAATGAAGCGTCCCAGCAAGCGCCTAACTTTGCAGAACACCGATGTGCATTTCAAAACGAAGTCCGGCAACTGGCCGTGTGTGTGCATCCCAATATCGTCAGGATTCATGATTGCTTTATCGAAGATGGTTTGCCCTATATCGTGATGGATTACATTCCGGGACAAACCCTACAGAAAATTGTATTCCCCGATCGGCCATTGCCAGAAGCTATCGCCATTCGTTATATCCAACAGATCGGCGAAGCGTTGCAGGTAATGCACCAAAATTGCCTACTTCATCGAGACATTACACCGAATCACATCGTGATTCATCCAAAAACTCAGGCTGCAGTATTGATCGATTTCGGTCTCGCTCGTGAGTTCGCATCAGACTCCACCCAGACCCAAACCCTTCTGATCAGTTCAAACGGATATACCGCTATTGAACAATATCTTGCTCAAGATAGGCTCACCCCGGCAACCGATGTGTACAGGTTAGCCGCTACTCTCTACGCACTCCTAACGGCAAAATCTCCAGTCACTTCAATTCTGCGCGAGCACCAGCCTCTGCCCCCGCCGCGTTACCTCCGTCCTGAGTTGAGTCCTGAAGTGAATCAAGCAGTGCTGAGCGGTATGGCGTTAGAGCGCTATGATCGTCCCAATACAATGGCTGAATGGCTCTCCCTACTGCCGGGTGTGGAGACGACTAATTCCTCAACTCCCAGTCAAGGGGCCAGCCGCTCCCTGGACTCCGCCTCGCCCCAAGTAGCGGCCTCGCGCCATCGGGTTAGATACCGGCCGAAAGGGAATCAGGCAACTCCACAGTTGATGACAGGCATTGTGCCGACTACTGGGTTCGATAGACGATGGCTAACATTTGGAGCGATGGTGTTTGGAGGGATCCTAACCCTTTTCGCTACAATCGCTTTGCTGCTTAAATTTTACTCGCCAAAGCCAATGGCGCCCCTGCCAGCAGTTAATCCTAATGGAGAAGGCGGCGGTATTCCACTGTGGGACGAAGTAGGAATCCCGACCTTAAAACAACAACCCCCAACCGTTCCAGATACATCCGTTCCAGATATATCGGTTAACGTTCCAGATGATCCCTTGTCTCAACCCCTACAGCCGCTGAGTGATCAAGCGCCAATCCCTGAGCTGTTGTTTGAGGAATTAGAATCTCTTTCAGAGGACCTAAATCCTGATTCATCAGCAGCGTTACCGGCCAAAACAGGCCCGAAAAATATTGATCAGTGGGAGGAGCCCTCGTCGCCAACGACGGCTCTTCCGTTGGCGCCAAGTCAATCCTTTGAGGACTCGGCGCCGCCTGCCTCGGACGACTTGACTCTCCATTCGCCGCCGTCCATCGAAGAGGCGCCAACCTCGGATCCAGCCTCTACACTGCTTCCAGAAACTACCCCAGCCCAGGAGATTTTGCCTGAAAATCCCGAAAATCCTGAAGTTTTGCCTGAAAATCCTGAAAATCCTGAAGTTTTGTCCGAAAACTCTGAAAATCCTCCAGCGTCACCCCATCCTGCTCCGGGAAATACCCTTTAGTCACCTCTAGTTAAGCTGCATGGCAATTTTACGGTATCGCTGTTTAATTTCCTGCTGCTAGCAGGTTAAACGCCGTCTGAATCGTATCTGCCTCAGCCGCTGACTTATCTTTACGCCAACGGAGAATCCTGGGAAATCTGACTGAAATCCCTGATTTGTGGCGATTTGATTCCGCAATCCCTTCAAAGCCGATCTCAAACACATGGATTGGGTCAACCGAACGCACTGGACCAAATCTTTCCCGCGTGTGTCGGCGAATCCATTTATCCAGTTCCTCAATTTCCTGGTTATTTAACCCCGAATAGGCTTTGGCGAAGGTGACTAGCTCCTCGCCTTTCCATAGGGCAAAGGTGTAGTCTGTGAAAAGATTAGCGCGTTTGCCACTGCCTGCCTGGGCATAAATCAGTACAGCATCCAGGGTCATAGGATCGACCTTATACTTCCACCAATAGCCTCGTTTGCGACCCACTAAATACGGGCTATCGCTGGCTTTGATCACTAAACCCTCGGCCCCGTGCTGGCGAGACTGCTGCCTGAGACTGATCAGTTCCTCAAAAGAAGTGAAGGTCAGAGATTGGGAAGCTGTGACTAGCTTGGGGTCAATGGATACCAGCGTTTCTAGCAGACGAGCTTGGCGATCGCACAACGGCTGCTGCCGAATATCTTGCCCCTGATGCTCCAGCAAGTCATAGGCGATAAAGTGGACTGGATTATCCGCCATCACTTTCTGGGTCACCCGCTTACGCCCCAATCGCTTTTGCAAATGGTTGAAGTTCAAAGGGCGATCGCCATCCCAGCAGAGAATTTCGCCATCAAAAACCAAACCATTGGGCAAGATTTGAAAGGCATCCACCAACTCCGGAAACTGATGGGTGACCAAATCTTCTCCCCGAGACCAGATAAACACTTGATCGGCCCGTCGGATGATTTGGCCGCGGATACCGTCCCATTTCCATTCCGCCTGCCAACGAGACATGTTTTCGGCCTGGAATTTGGTTTGATCAATCGCAGAGGCTAAGAAAAAGGGGTAGGGGCGGCTGGGGGAATCGGTCTCATCTTGATCGCTAATCAACTGATGATAAAACTCAACCGTCGGCTCAAAATCCCCCATCAAGCGATGGGTCAAGACCGCTTCCGAGAGGTTCAATTCCGCCGCCAGGGCTCTGATCACCAGTTTGTTAGAAGCCCCAAAGCGAAACGCCCCCGTCAGCACTTTGTTGAGCACAAAAATCTCAAACTCCTCCAGCGAAGACCACCAGGAAACAATTAGGTGTTTGAGCGCTTCATCCGATGCCGCCGTCTTTACAGTGGGAATGATTTCTTCCATCCAGCGATGTAAAGGCAGATCGCGGGGGGCCTGAGTCTTGATAGGCGTATTGCGTAGGAGCAAGGCAATGACTTCGGCGGAATCGCCGACCTGGGCGTAACAGTCCTTAAACAACCATTCGGGAATATCAGAAATCTGCAGAAAAACATCTCTTAGAGCCCGAGAGGTAATTAACCGTTTGCGAGTTTTGCCCAGCAGCAAATATAGCGCCCAGATCGCATTGGCGGGCTCCTCCTGATGAAAATATTGCTGCAGGGCGCTGACTTTTTCATTGGTTGAAGTGGTCGCATCCACCGCCTGAAAAAGTTGAGTAAACCGCTTCATGTCAGCCCTTGCTACCGATAATCCATCGACTTCACTCCAACTAACCTTTATCCACTTACTATTCCAGACTTCTAACTATAGCAATTCTCGCTTGGGTTGAATACATCTTAGTGAAGGCAGGGTATAGAGTGTGGGGTGTAGGGGATTAGCGTAAA
>JAKSDM010000720.1 GCA_022360135.1 Pseudanabaenales cyanobacterium
GCGCTGGCAAGCAGCGATGGAAAAGCGAGGCTTGACTAACTTTGAGGATTTGGAAATCTCGGCCTGGGCTCCGGGCTTGCTGACTGAGGCTGAGCGGAAAGCGGGCGATCGCATCGTCCGCGCCTTGACCTATGTCAAAGGCGATGGCTTTCACTACTATGGCCGTCCGGTTGAAGGGGTTATCGCCATCGTCAATTTGAATCAGAGTCAGGTCCAAGAATTCATTGATAGCGGCGAAGTGGCCATTTCTCAGGATAATTGGGATTATGACATTGACAGTCTGAGCAGCTTACGAACTGCGCCGCGGCCTCTCCACCTGACCCAACCCAAAGGGACTAGCTTTCAGATCGAGGGTAACCAGATCTCCTGGCAGGGATGGCGTTTTCGCTATGTCATGCATCCGCGCGATGGCCTGATTCTCTATCAAATCACCTACGATGATGGCAAACAAGTCCGCCCAGTGATGTATAGAGCCAGCCTCTCGGAAATGGTGGTGCCCTATGGCGATCCGGATCCTAACTGGTCCTTCCGCAATGCCTTTGATGTTGGGGAATATAACTTCGGTGTCCTCTCTAGCGCAATGGCATTGGGTGAGGATATTCCTGAAAATGGGGTGTTGCTTGATGCGGTCTTTGCCGACGCCAGGGGAGAACCGTATACCATGCCGGGAGTTATTGGCCTCTATGAGCGAGATCGAGGAATTCTCTGGAAACATTATGACTATGTGACCGAGCAAACCTATGTGCGTCGTGATCAAGAACTTGTGGTTGCGGTAACGGGCGCCATTGATAACTACGATTATGGTGTCAACTGGATCTTTCATCAAGACGGATCGATTGAGGTAGAAACAGATTTAACCGGGATTATTTTGAGCCAGGCCTCGAATGCTAAAAGCATTGAGGATGACGTAACCCCCTATGGCGCATTGGTCGCCAAGAATATCGTTGGCATTACGCACCAACATTTCCTTAACTTCCGTCTAGATATGGATGTAGATGGGCTGGCAAATTCCGCCATGCAAATGGATCTGAAGCAGTTCGCCACCAGCGACGCCAACCCGGTGGGCAATGCCTTCCGAGCTGACTACACCCGGTTAGAGTCTGAGAAACAAGCCGTGTCGGATGTCAATTTGGAGACCAGTCGTCAATGGATGATCACCAGCTCCGCGCAGCGGAATAGCCTGGCGGCCCCCACTAGTTACATGCTTATGCCTGTGTCCAACGCCGCCTTTGCCCCAGGGATGGATGCTGAGATCAGCCGGGAAGCGGGCTTCGCCACCCATCACTTCTGGGTTACGCAATATGATCCTGATCAGCTATATGCTGCTGGCAATTATCCTAATCAGGGCCAAGCCGATCAGGGCTTACCTACCTACATCGCCAACGACCAATCCTTGCAGAATCAGGATCTGGTAGTCTGGTACACCTTGGGGGTTTCGCACGTCACTCGGGTGGAGGATTGGCCAGTGATGCCGGTCCACCGAGCCAGCTTTAAGCTAATACCCCAGGGTTTCTTTGACCGAAATCCGGCGATCAACCTACCGGAAGAGCGCCGGTGAGTGAGACTCAAAAGTAGCCTCATTGGGGGGCTATTCTGTCGCTTAACGGCTGATGGATGGCAGAAAATTCACCAGTTGGGGAAAGGCGATAATGGCGACTAGAATTAGCAACTGGAGGAGAATAAAAGGAATCACCCCGCGATAGATATGTCCTGTTGTCACCTCAGGCGGGGCGACCCCTCTCAGATAGAACAGGGCGAAGCCGAAAGGGGGAGTGAGGAAAGAAGTCTGCATGTTAGCGCCGATGATTACGCCGTACCAGACTAAATCCAGGCCCATTTTCAGGGCGATGGGGGCGAACAGAGGCACGACGATAAAGGCGATCTCAAAAAAGTCAATGAAAAAGCCCAGGATGAAAATGGTCAGCATACTGACCACTAGAAAACTGATCTGACCGCCAGGCAGGTTAGCCAGCAGGTCGAAAATGAAGCGATCGCCCCTGAGGCCCCGAAACACCAAACTAAAGGCGGTCGACCCGATTAAAATGAAAATCACCATGGTGGTGGTGCGGAGGGTGTTATCGCAGACTTGCTTCAGGGCGCTCAAGCTCAGTTGACGGTTGGCGGCGGCCAGGGCGATCGCGCCCACCGCGCCCAAAGCCCCTGCTTCGGTTGGGGTCGCCACCCCAAAGAAGATACTGCCCAACACCAACAGGATCAGCACCAGGGGGGGCATCAGCACCTTCAGCACCTTCAGCGCCAACTGCTTGCCCCGCACCTTGATCAGCTCATCCGGCAAGGCTGGGGCCAGGTCAGGTCTGATGATGGAGACGACGATTACATGCACTGCGAAGGCGGCCGCCATCAACAAACCGGGAATGAATGAGCCCAGGAATAGATCCCCTACAGAAATCCCTAACTGGTCCGCCAGCACCACCAGCACAATGCTGGGCGGAATAATCTGCCCCAGCGTGCCCGAGGCCGTAATCACCCCGGTCGCAAACGACTTATCGTAGCCGTAGCGCAGCATAGTTGGCAGAGAAATCAGGCCCATCGTCACCACCGTGGCGGCGACGACCCCCGTCGTCGCCGCCAACAGCGCCCCCACTACCACGACCGCTAAGGCCAAACCCCCTCGCAGCCGTCCGAACAAGCCGCCCATCGTCTCCAGCAGATTCTCGGCGATGCCTGACTTTTCTAACATGGCCCCCATAAAGATGAAATAGGGGATGGCCAGCAGCGTAAAGTTATTCATGATGCCGAAAATCCGTTGAGGCATCGCCGTCAGGAAAATCGGATCAAAGATGCCCAGGGCAATTCCGATCAGGCCGAAAATGATCGCTACACCGCCTAATGAGAATGCAACCGGATACCCTAAGGACAAAAGCAGCAAGGCGCCAGCGAACATGACGGGTCCTAACCAGTCGATCATGACTCACCCCCAGTTGGAGGCAAGTGATTGGTCAGAATCGCCAGGTTCTTGATCGCCTCAGAAACGCCCTGGAGAATCAATAATGCGAAGCTAACGATAATCATGGACTTAATCGGGTATCGGGGTAGGCCGCCCGGATCGGGAGAAGTTTCCCAAATCGCCCACGAATCCAGGACCGTTTGCCAGGAGAAAACAATCACTAAAATGCAGAAGGGAAGCAGGAACAATACCGTTCCTATCAGTTCAGCCAGCGCCTTTCGACGGTTGTTCCAGTTCGTCTGCAGCACATCAACCCGCACATGCGAGTTATGTTTAAGGGTATAGGCGGCGCCGAGCAAAAACACCAGGTCAAACAAATACCACTGGGTTTCGATGAAGGCGTTAGAACTCAGGTTACGGCCAATGGCATTGCCTAGATAGCGGCCAATCACATTCCAGACGCCCACGCCGATCATCACCAACACCAGCCAGTAGGTGAAACGACCCACGCGTTCATTCAAGCCATCAATCCATCGAGATAGGCGTAGCAGCGCTTGCAAGATTTGCCCTCTTCTTTCTGGTAATACTCAATACAGCTGCACCGCGTAGTATTTTACAGCTATGAGGTGACGAAATACCCAGTCTTGCAATGAAACCCAGCGATCGCCCGACCCCAATCGCCTCGTCAACCCCTGATCAATCAGCTATCTGCTATCAACTCTTGACTGACGGCTGACGGCTGATGGCTGCCCTGATGATTATGTTCCAGTTTAGGAGATTTCCAGGAACAAAAATACTAGCACTGCGGTGTGTTACGCTTTGCTAACAGCACCCTACGAAGGGTAAATTCTTTTCTGGAAATCTGCTTAAGTTGATAACCCTAATAACCCGGTGCATGTATAGCGTTTCTCAATTGCATTGACTACACCCTACACCCCACACCCCGTCTTCACGAGATGTGTTTAACCCAAGTGAGAATTGCTATAAGTTTATCCCATCAATTCATCGGTTGCTGGTTTGCCTGGATAGAAGCGATCGCTTAAACTTTCCTCCAACCCATAGGCACAGTTCTTTGGAAATGTAGAGAGGGCCAGGTTAGTGTCACCGGAGGCTAAATCCCGGCCGTTCTCATAAGCCTCTGGCAGGGCTTCTTCAAGGTAAGACTTCAGACTCGGATTATCCTTCAATAACTGCAAAACTTCTCGCCGTTGCACTCGAATCGTCGCCAACCAGCTTCGACTCCGTTTCTCGGGCTGATATTCCCACTTCAGCAAATGGCCAATTAGGAGACTGAGCCGATTTCTCAATTCCTGTCGTTCCTTTCTTCCCAACGATTCAATCTCCTCAATCAAATTGGTCAGGTCGAGTTGGCGCCATTGGCGATGACGAAGGAGGCTAGCCTGTTCTTGAGTCCAAGCGTAAAAGTCAGTTTCATAAAGGCTGGCCATCAGGCTTTCTGATGTCTGACCAGTGGGTGATGTCGGCATAGTGGGATCAAGCCCTGGTGAAGTTTCCCTAATTTTAGGCTGAGTTAAACTACACTCGATCGAAACTGGTTAAGATCCAACCGCTCCCCGCCCTCAGATGAATGAGTCCTCAGATGTTCGCCAATATGCTCCCGCAACGCTGCGCAATCGAGCCCCCATTCTGAAGGTGCTGTTATCAGTACTGCCCCCCACTGGGGCCGTGCTGGAAGTCTCTAGCGGCACCGGAGAACATGCGGTCTTTTTAGCGCCTCTACTCCATCCCCGTCTATGGATTCCGTCCGATCCCAATCCGATCGCCCGAGCTAGCATTGCGGCATGGCGAGACCACTGTCCGACGGATAATCTTTATCCGCCGATCGCCCTAGATGCTCGTGATTCCGTCTGGCCAGTAGAATTGGATAAAGCGCCCAACCCTTTGTCGGATTGGGACTCTCAGCGCCATCCAATTGTGGCGATCGTCAACATTAACATGATTCACATTGCTCCCTGGTCAGCCTGTCTGGGGCTGATGGCGGGAGCCAGCCGGATTCTTCCAACTGGCGGCATTCTGTATCTATACGGTCCTTTTAAACAGAGTGGTCAGTATACAGCGCCTAGCAATCTAGCCTTTGACGAGAGTCTGCAGATGAGAAACCCAGAGTGGGGGGTGCGAAATCTGGATCAGGTGGTAACCGTCGCCGAGGCTCAACACCTCTCGTTGGTCAAAACCGTTGCGATGCCAGCGAATAATCTTTCTGTTATTTTTCAGCGTGTGGGTCTAAGCATCAGAGAAGTGGTTGAGTAAAGCAGCAGGGCGGACCAAATGAACCCAAAGGTAATTGCATGGGTGGGGGTAAACGGTTCATGGTAGAGAAATACCCCCAGCATCAATTGCAATGTCGGCGCTAAATACTGAAAGAAGCCCAGGGTGGAGAAGCGCAACCGCTTCGCCGCCTTGTTAAACCAGAGCAACGGTAAGGAGGTGGTGACTCCAGCGCCGATAAATAATAGCGTGATTGGCCAGGCGACGCCCAAATGGCCCACGCCTGTCGCCCCCCAGTAGGCGACCAGGGTGATCGCGATCGGGGCGATCAGCAACGTTTCCACCGTTAAACCCAGCATCGGCGCCACCCGAATGATCTTGCGCAGTAATCCATAGCAGGCGAAGGAAAAGGCTAAACCGAGCGCGATCCAGGGCACGGTCCCAAACTGCCAGACAAAGTAAGCGACCCCGATACTGGCGAGTATGACCGCCAGTTTTTGGCCCCAGTGCAAGCGCTCTCGCAAAACTAAGCAGCCCAGCAGAACATTTACCAGTGGGTTGATGAAATACCCCAAACTGGTTTCGACCACCCGGTCTGTGTTGACGCCGTAGATATAGAGGCCCCAGTTAAAGGTGAGCAAGGCAGCGGTCGCTAGCAAGACGCTCAGTTGTTTAGGCGACTGCCACAGCTGCTTCATGTCGGATCGGCGCCGTTGCAGAATGAGCAACCCGCTTAAGAGAACCATCGACCAAATAATGCGGTGACTGAGAACTTCAACGGCTGGGATCTGATCAAGAAATTTCCAATAAATCGGCAGCAATCCCCAGGTGGTATACGCCAAGACAGCGTATATCGCGCCGACGCTCAGGAGGGCGGGGGAGGAGTGTGAGTTTTGAGCGGAATTTTTCAAGGGAGGAGATGCGGAAAGCCCCGGTCAATAAATATGGAAAGATATCATGGTTTTATCGACAATCTTAATTTGTTCCCTCACGATCCTAATTTGTCGCAATCCGATTTCCCAACTTGCTCGGTGTAATTATGTCTGAAACCATCACCTTACAAGTTCCTGACACTATTTACCAACGCTTAGTTGACACCGCTCGCGCCACCAATCGTCCCTTAGAAGACATTATGCTGCGGGCTTTAGAAGTGGGTAGTCCACCGAACTGGACTGATATACCAGAAACATTTCAAAAGGACTTAGCTGCATTAGATAGCCTGGATAATGACACCCTGTGGCAAATCGCCTATAGCCAAATGTCTGATAGCATTCCAGCCCAATTCGATACCTTATTAGAATCTCAGCAAAACCACCCCCTAACCGCAGCTGAACAAAAAACCTTAGAAGAGTTGCAAACTGAAGCTGATCGATTCATGTTATGCAAAGCCCAGGCTGCAGCCATTCTACGTTGGCGTGGTTGTTCTATTCCCCCTCGATATTGCTAAGAAATTCGTGTTAGCCAACTGCCTGAATCCAGAGATCGCAATTATCTAATTTGACGCCCCTACATAACGGTAACTGCATCGCCTGCCAATTCAGCCGCCATCAGTGTCGATGCCTAATGTGATTGAGTCTTGCTTCACCAATTATAGGCATCTTTTCGGACGGGGCAGAGTGGTTTTATGACGAAGCCTGACGCACCGTGTGGATTCTCACAACTAATTCGCCGCCAGTATCATTTTTGATACTGGCGGCGAATTATAAGTTCACACTCGCTGGTTCCCAGGCTCTGCCTGTGGAACTGCTATCGGCGGCTCTGCCTCCAGGCCATGGCGATAGGTGTGAAGGCAGAGCCGCCAATCGTTCAATTCCAGGCAAAGCCTGGAATTGAGTGCGAAGCGGAAAACCCTGGTCAATAACTATTCTGGCGCTTCTCTCAGCTCTGTCAGCGGGTGCAGCTGCTTAGCCAATGGGACTATTCTCCCCCACTGGTCCAAGATCCTGTTTTATTGGGATGGAGTGGCGTTAGAAATGGCAGAGGCGTCAAATTCTATCCGGCCAAATTTACCTGTGACAGAGACCCGATCGCCCACTGCAATATTGGCAGGGAGATTTTCGCCGCA
>JAKSDM010001254.1 GCA_022360135.1 Pseudanabaenales cyanobacterium
CTGATCGGCATTCCCCTAGCAGCCGGTTTACTCTTGCCATCCCTCGGCATTATCCTCAGCCCAGCAATGGCGGGCGGCTTGATGGCCTTTAGCTCCGTCAGCGTTGTGCTAAATTCGCTGCTGCTGCGCCGCCGCTTTTCTCAATATCGAAATCCCGAAAAGGACCGCAGCAGAAATGACGGCTTGCTTGAAACGGATTAAATCGTCCGTTAAGTTGTGGAGCCAAAAAGGAGGGCGGCATTGACTAAGATTTCTATAAAACATCAAATTTCTATAGAACATCAAAGGATAGGCTTTAGACAAATTTAGCAGGACGATTGTACTAGTATAATGGCAGGTCAGAGATAGAGTACGGGTGAACTTTTCTCTGCATACTCGGGCTAAGAGGTGACGATGGTTAGAGGCAGGAAAAGCCCCCCCCGGACAGAGGAAGAGACGAAGTTTTTTCTCCTCCTGATTTTGGGCGTCTTGATATTCTTCCTTATGGAGATTATCAAAATTCTACTCCCTTTGCTGTTGATTGGCGGCTTAGCGGCAGCAGCATGGTGGCTATGGCGACGACGACAGCTAGAGATTCTTCGGCGGCAGCAGGTTTTCTACAGTCTGATACAAGCCCATCAGGGACGGATCAGCTTGCTTGATTTTGCGATGGCGGCTAATCTAAGCGCCCCCGAAGCCAAAAGTTATTTAGATCATAGAGCTGAAGAATTTTTGGCCAACTTCGAGGTGACCGAAAAAGGAGATATGTTCTACATATTCCTTTGAGTTCCCTCAGGGGGAGTATTACAACTGAAGAGAGGCGACATGTGATCAAATATCCCCCTTGCTATAAAAAAGACGGCGTCCAGACTTGATAAAGTCCCTACAAGTACCCCAATGGAAGGATGGCAGTTCGCTTCAAAGTACAGCAACATGGTAATCAAGACCCTATCTGATCACAGAATTTTTCCAGGGATGTATTCACAATGAAGATTAAACTTCCTGTCAATGATGATCTCGCCACTCAAGTGTTTCGAGAGTCTAGTTTCTTAACGATTGGCTTCTTGCTGCTGGTTATTCTGCTGCTTGCCTAATCGCTTTAGCCGAGCATTAGAAATGGGATCTATCCTATTCGGCTAAAAAATTGTCAAGAACTTTATCTCAAAACCTTTACAAAGGGTGCTTGTTTCATGAGCATAGAGAAGGTCTATGACATTGTGTTAGGAGCAGGTATCTGTGGAACGGACTTTTTTGATGATTAAGCCCGATGGCGTTCAGCGTGGGCTGGTTGGTGAGATCATTCGTCGGTATGAGACTAAAGGATTTACTCTGGTCGGCCTCAAGATAATGACGGTGTCCCAAGAACTGGCTGAAAAGCACTATGATGTCCACCGCGATAAATCCTTTTTTAAAGGGTTGGTGGAATTCATCACCTCTGGCCCAGTGGTTGCAATGGTTTGGGAAGGAGACGGCGTGGTTGCATCCGCCCGCAAGCTTATCGGCGCCACTAACCCGCTGACAGCAGAATCAGGCACCATTCGGGGAGACTACGGCATCACGATTGGTCGTAATATCATCCATGGTTCTGATGCGATTGAAACCGCTCGTACAGAAATTGCGCTTTGGTTTAAAGATGAAGAACTGACAAGCTGGGAATCTTCTATGAAGCGATGGTTGTATGAGTAAAGTCGATGTGTAATTAACCCTAAGCGTCTTGGAAATAGATTGTTTGAAAAATAACGTCGTCAACTGACAGGGACGACGCATTCGATAACTCATTCCCATGATGTTTGAGCATCTATCTATCGAATGCGTCGTCCCTAAGCGGAGAGGGTATCATTTCAGACTGCTCAAACATCCTATAAGCCTATTGCTCAATTTTTTCAGGCAACTTGACCTCGGCATCCTGGGGCTTAGAGGCGGTCCTGACGCCATCAGAAGCGACGATATTGATATCAGAGAGAGTCTTGATGGGGAAACGGCTATCCGAATAGGCATTGACTTCAGGACTTTTGGCGGATGTTATGAGCCTCCCGCCGTCATCTTTAATAGGGCCAATTTCAGCCATTGCCGTGGGTTCTTTACGCTTGGAGAAGCCCCAAACAAAAACGATAGCGATGATTGAGACCATAATCCACTCTGAAGGGACCCATTCGGGATTGATTACCCGAATAAGTAGACGCATTCCCACCAAGGCGACAGTCAGAAATCCGGCATCCTCCAGATACTCATATTCATCAAGCCAGCGAATAAATAGCTCCGCCATAAATCGTAAGGCGATGATGCCAATAAGCCCACCCGTCAACACTAGCCAGACCTCACCACCAGAAATGGCGATCGCAGTGGTGATGCTATCCAGCGAAAAGGCAAGATCCGTCAAGGCGATCATAGGAATCGCTTGCCAGAGGGAGGAAAACCTGGGGCCATGGTGATGATAATCCCCATCTTCCTGTTCAGAGGTGAAATATTGGAAAACCAACCAGAGTAAATAAGCAGCGCCCA
>JAKSDM010000278.1 GCA_022360135.1 Pseudanabaenales cyanobacterium
CGGCAGGGACGAATTCCGACCGGACAGATCAGGCGAAAATTTAGGGCGGACCTGCTTTATAGACCTCTTTGGGAAACGCTCGATCAATTGGGGATTGATCGAGACAGTGTGGTTGTCGCCACGGTGTTCACCACCGGAGATGTGGTGGCCGAGATGGCTCAACTCTCCGATCAAGTCCTGGAGGACTACGAGCCCGACATTCAAGCGATCGAGTTCGATCCCACCCATATCATCTCCGACCTGGACTACTGTAAATTCAGGGCTCAGGTTACCCTGCCCCAATTCCAAAAAGGCGATCCTCCCTACTTCTTATACAAAAAGCGAGAAGGTCTATTTGAATTTGACCCGACCGGAAACCTGAAGCTCCAGAAGCGTCAGACCATTCCCTTGATCATTACCCTGCCAAAAACGGCGATGCCGCCGGATGGCTATCCGTTGGTGGCGTACTATCATGGTTCGGGGGGACTGAGTACGCAAGTGGTGAATCGAGGGCCGGTGCTTAAGCCTGGGAGACCTCGAATTCCTGATCGAGGGCCAGCTGATGTGGTGGGTCGCCACGGCTTTGCGGCGGTAGGCAGTGCGTTACCCCTTAACCCGGAGCGTCTTCCGGGTATTTATTCTGATCTGTTCGACAATCGTCCCTATCTGAATCCGATTAACCTATCCGCCTATCGAGACACGTTTCGCCAGGGGGTGATTGAGCAACGCCTCTTGCTGGAAGCCTTGGGGCGCTTGCGCATTTCACCTGAAGACACGGACGGGTGTGAAGGGCCAACCTTGCCAGTCGGGGAAAGCCATTTCCGCCTACAAACAGAGTCGGTGATCGCCCTTGGCCAATCCCAGGGGGCTCAATACGCCGTCATGATGGCAGCGGTTGAACCTAAAATCAAGGCGGTTGTCCCCACTGGCTCTGGGGGATTTTGGGCCTTGCTGTTTTCATCTTTAGCTGGCTCAGACAGTCCCAATGACCTGCAGGATGTCACCAGATTGCTAGGGCGGGTGCTCCAACGTTCAGAACCGCTGGATCATTTGTACCCAGCTTTGCGGTTGCTGCAGAGTTCGTGGGAAGCGGCGGAGCCAATGGTCTATATGCCCCGGATTGCTAGACGTCCTTTGCCCAATCATCCGGTGCGATCGATTTATCAACCGGTGGGGCAGGGCGATAGCGATTTCCCCGAAGCAGTCTTTAATGCAGTGGCCCTGGCCAGTGGGGTGCAGCAGGCAGGCCCGATCCTCTGGCCGGAGATGCAAGCTTCTTTGGCGCTGGGGGGGTTAGAGGGGATGATGTCCTATCCGGTTTCCCAGAATCTGATCAGCGAAAATGGCGTTCCTTATACCGGCATTGTTGTGCAGTATGAAGGGGATGGTTTGGCCGATCCCCACACTATCTTTTCGCAACGGGATGATGTGAAATATCAATATGGTTGCTTTATGGAAAGTATCCAGCAAGCTGGAATGGGAATTGTGCTTGAACCCCGCCCTATTCTTCCACCTTGCTCCTTTCCATAA
>JAKSDM010000862.1 GCA_022360135.1 Pseudanabaenales cyanobacterium
AGGTAATTGTGGCCGCAAAACCTGCAGCCGCTGAGGACGAGCAGGTGTAAAATCAGTATTTCATTGGGTTGGTTTTTGACATCTGGAAGGTAAACAAGGCATGGCAAAAGCAGTGGGGATTGACTTGGGCACCACAAATTCCGTGGTCGCAGCGATTGACGAGGGCCAGCCCTGGGTGATTCCAGATGAGACTGGTGAATTAATCTTGCCCTCCTGTGTGGGTTTGAATCCAACGGGTAAGCTATTAGTCGGGTGGGAGGCCCTACGGCAGTATGCCGCCGCCCCGGAACGGACGGTGAAGTCGATCAAGCGTCAGATGGGGGCCGACCATAAGACTTCTTTGGGGGAGCGAGAATACCTGCCCCAGGAAATTTCGGCGATTATCCTGCGAACTTTAAAGCAACGGGCTGAGGCCGCCTTGGGGGAGGAGATCTCTCAGGCGGTGATCACTGTGCCCGCCTACTTCACGGACGCCCAGCGTCAGGCTACTAAGGAGGCGGGGGAAATTGCCGGCTTAGAGGTATTGCAAATTCTGAATGAACCCACTGCCGCCGCCCTAACCTATGATTTTCGAACAGAGGAGACGGAGAAAGTCTTGGTCTACGATTTAGGGGGCGGCACCTTTGATGTCTCGATTGTGGAAATCACCGGAGACGTCACAGAGGTTTTGGCGAGTCATGGCAATAATCGTCTCGGCGGCGATGATTTTGACCGGCGGCTACAACGACACTTGATTGATGTATTTCGCCAGACCCATGGGGTAGCTGTACCTGATGATGAAAGCACTCAGGTTCGGCTCCTACGGGCGGCGGAGCAGGCCAAGATCGGCCTGAGTGAACATGCCTTCACAACCGTGCGTGAACCTTTTTTGGCCAGTAAGGGCAAAACTGCCTTGCACTTGGAGCTTGAATTGTCCCGGCAGACCTTTGAAGAGCTGCTTGAGCCGATGTTGGGGGAAACATTGGAGGCCATTGATCGGGCGCTAGCGGATGCAGATTTGCAGGCCAGTGATCTGGACCGGGTAATTTTAGTCGGCGGCTCGACCCGGATCCCCTTAGTGCAAAACCTGGTGCAGGAGCACTTAGGTCAGGCCCCGATCGATAGTATTCAACCCGATCTCTGTGTGGCCTTAGGGGCGGCTCTGCAGGCTGGCGTGCTAGCGGGTGAGTCAGTAGATGCGATTTTGGTGGATGTGATCCCCCATTCGCTTGGGATCGCCGCTGCGGTCGAGACGCCGTTAGGACCGCTGCCAGGTTTGTTCAGCACTATTATTCCTCGTAACAGCGTCATCCCGGTATCCCGATCTGAAGTGTACTCCACAATGGTGAATAACCAAGAGGCGGTTGAGGTTGAGGTGTTTCAAGGGGAGAATCCTATTGCAAAAGAGAATGTGCCGTTGGGGGCGTTTCGGATTGAAAACTTACCCCCGCGTCCAGCCGGTGGAGTACAGCTTGAGGTCCATTTCGACTTCGACCATAATGGCATTCTGACGGTGACCGCTACAGAAAAAGGCAAAGGACAACAAAGTTCGCTGGTTGTCAATGACGCTGCAACCAACCGTCTTTCTAGCCATGAACTGAAGGCGGCCAGGGCTGAGATTGAATCCCTGTTCGAGCTGGATGACGGGGATGAGCAGGCTAAAGTCAGCCTCAGTCAGGCGGAACTCCTTGATCAAGCCTATAGCCTTTTAGACACAGATACGATACCTCCTGAACAAGCTGAGAAGTTACGCCAGGTGCTGAAACAGGTCGAAGCAGCGATGTCGGAAGCAGCTGCAGTTTCGGAAGTAGCAGTCTCGGAGGCAGAAACCATCTCGACTGAAAATCATCAGCGTCTCTCCCAACTTTTGCAGGAACTGGAGGAACTGCTTCACGCCAGCGGATCCACCATGTCGGACGAAGATCTGGACTAGATTCGCCCATCCGCTCCTTAAAAGCTCCAACCAGGCTAGCGCCGCCTCAGTATCAGATTATAAAAGTACCCTTGAGGGTAATATCACAATCAATGCATACACTATATATTCAAAAGATAATTGATCTTGCTGTTTAAGCGACAAGATCAACTTGATGCATTGCTGACCAGGAAAGTTGGGCGGCTACAGAGCAAGCTGAGCCGTATCGGGTTATTAGTTCTCAAAGTTCTGTCCAAAGCCATATTCAGGTTTCCCCACCCAGTTCCCATGCGCCGTATCTTCCGGAACAGTTAGATGCTAGAACCTTGGCCAGGTTGCTGGGTCTTGGAGAGGGGCGAG
>JAKSDM010001806.1 GCA_022360135.1 Pseudanabaenales cyanobacterium
GCGCCGAAGCAAGTTCAGTCTTCTGGACTTGTTGCTGAAGCTTCAAGCGGGATCAGCAGCCCTCGCATTTTCTTTAGCACGGAGCGAGACATTGACCTCTACGAGTTGGAGGAGTTATGCGATGCTGTGGGCTGGTCTCGCCGACCCATCCGCAAGGTAAAGAAGGCGATTCAACATAGCTTCATTGTGATTTCAATGTGGGAGCAGAGGGGGGCGCGCAGGCGATTAATCGGCTTCTCACGAGCAACCTCGGACCACGCTTTCAACGCCACTATTTGGGATGTAGTTGTCCATCCCGATTTTCAGGGCAAAGGTTTAGGCAAGGCATTGATGAAACAGCTGATTAAGAAGCTCAGGAGTGAGGATATCAGTAATGTCACCCTGTTTGCTGATCCCCACGTTGTAAACTTCTACAAGAACCTTGGGTTTATGCCTGATCCAGAGGGTATCAAAGGAATGTTTTGGTATCCTGATTAATTACACTAGCGATTTCGCCTGCCGAATCCACTCTGCAACTTGCCCCACGTCGGGACAGAGATCAGCCCGTCGTAACGTAGTAACCTGAAGACGACGGATCTGACTATGCAAACGGTAGAGCGGCATCTGGGCCAACTGCACCGTTGAGCTAACCCCCGCGTGCAGCAATAAGCCACAATATTGACAGCCTACGCTCGGAACGCAGGACAAATCCGCCAGAGCAATCCATTTATTGACATGCTGGATATGCACCTGTAGCCGAGTTGACAATATCTGTCTCTTGGCGGCTGTACTGCCTTGGTTCAGCAACTGTTGAGTAGTATAAACGCCAACTGCCGCCAATTGGGTTTGGTTTTGGGCATTGAGGCCCGGTAGCTGTTGGATCTTCCAGTTACTCGACTTCATATGGGAAAAAGTTTGCGGTCCCCTCCTGCAAAGCAAGTTATACTGACATATGATGAGTTTAGCGGGATGTAGCGCAGCTTGGTAGCGCGCCTGCTTTGGGAGCAGGATGTCGCAGGTTCAAATCCTGTCATCCCGATTGTCTATTGAACAAGTTGTATAAGTCTATATAATCCACCTAGTTAATTGAGCAGTCAGGTCCAAACCGTCTGAAATGGGCTAATATCTCGCTGTGCAAATAAAGAGCGGCCTAAGGGTCTGAAAGGTTGAACTATTTCAGAGGCCTGAACGTCGTTTTCTTTAAACTTGCGGCTCTGGTCTGGCTTGTTAACGGATTGTTAACATCGTTAAAAGAAGCGTCATGCCTTTATCCAGGCATTACGTGCTTATCCCCGCCCCTATCCTTAGTATGTAGGGAATTGTATAGGGGGAATTATGGATCGTACTCCAGTATTGCTATCAGGAGCACTTATGAAGTCACTGTTTCATCTCGCTGCAACCTTAAGTCTTGTTGGCGGAGCCCTGTTTGGTCCATTGCCGATGACTAATATGCAAGCCTTGGCGCTTTCCCAAGAAGAAATTGTAACTAAACTTTCGACGGTGCCTGTCTTTATTATTGTGGATACTCAGGGTCGTTCCCTGATGGCTTCAACTACTGAAGATCAAGAGGCTCAGGTGCCGCTTGTATTCATTGATGGCGAGGATGCTGAAAGCTTTCTGACCAATGCTCAAGCCCAAAATGCAGCGTTTGCTGAGCAAGCCCAAGTGGCTCCGATTTGGCTAGGGGATCTCTACCAACAGGCCCAGTCTCAACCTGATGGCCCCACCCAATTGGCCTATATTCCAATAGAAGAACAACTTGAATCGGCAACCACTATTCAAGATACCTTTCAGGGCGTACCGTTATTCGTGGCTCGATTCAGCGACAGTACATACCTGACAGTACGGCAGGATGGTGAGCCAGTACTGCCTCTTTTCTTTACTCAAGAAGACTTACAGATTATCCTGGAGCGATTTGGCCAAGAACAGCCTGAGGTTGCGGGTGAGGTTCAGATTGAAGTTATTTCTCTCGAAGGGGTGATCCAAACGATGCAAAGTAGTGATGATCCTGAGTTAGATAAAATTAGATTCTTCCCCTCTTCTGAAGTTGTGCAGTATATTCAAACAAATTTTGGCGCTACTGAGCAATCTACCCAAGACAGTAATCAACCGTAGGCGTCTCGACTATCACTGATCTTAAGAACGTAGCGATGTGAAGCAGGTGGGATACTGCCGTACTAAATTTCTGCCAAGCGGTGCTAGGCATCTTGGCCGCTTTAGGTCATGCTAGAAACCGGAAGTTTTGACTACAAATCGACGCCTAGGAGGTTTTGCCCATGACCGCTGATATGGACCCCGTTAAGTTGATGAAGCAGGAAGTCGGTAGAGCGGCGGCTGCAAAGGTTCAATCTACCTCTGTTGTTGGTCTTGGGACTGGTTCAACCACTGCCTTCGCCATCCAATTCTTAGGGGAACGGCTTAAGACTGGCGACCTGACTGATATCAAGGGTGTCCCTACCTCTTTTCAAGCTTCAGTGCTGGCGAAACAGCATGGAATTCCGCTGACCACATTAGATGAGATCGACCACATTGACATTGCGATTGATGGCGCGGATGAGGTTGACCCTCAACAGAACTTGATCAAAGGCGGCGGCGCCGCCCATACCCGCGAGAAGGTGGTCGATTCTCTGGCCAAACAGTTTATTGTGGTGGTGGATAGCTCGAAACTGGTGGACAAATTGGGAACAACCTTTCCTCTGCCGGTGGAAGTGCTGCCGATGGCGATCGCACCCGTCACCCAAGCCCTGATTAAACTGGGTGGAACCCCCGAACTGCGTATGGGGATTAAAAAAGACGGCCCAGTTATCACTGACCAAGGCAACATGGTCTTAGATGTAAAATTTACAGCGATTGACGACCCTGCTGCTTTAGAGAAAATCATCAACAACATTCCAGGGGTACTGGAGAACGGTTTATTCGTGGGTGTAGCGACTGAAGTGTTAATTGGCGAGGTTAAGAACGGTAAGGCGACCGTTCGAACTCTATAGCGAATGATCGATGGGATTGGTGATTGCAGGCGAGCGAAGCGGGGTTGGCAAAACTACAGTTACCCTGGCGTTACTTGCAGCTCTGCGTCAGCAACAGGACACTGTGCAGTCCTTCAAAGTTGGGCCTGACTATATCGATCCGATGTTTCATCGATATGTGACCGAGCGCAGTTGCTACAACTTAGACCCTGTTTTAACCTCAGAGGCGTATATTCGCGAGTGCTATGACCGCCATACTCAAACAGCGGCGTACGCCCTAGTAGAAGGCGTCATGGGCTTATTTGACGGTGCTTCAGGCGAGGATGATTGGGCTAGTACCGCCCATATCGCCCGATTGCTAGATCTCCCTGTACTCCTAGTCCTGGACTGCAGCAGTTTATCCCGCTCAGTCGCCGCGATCGCCCACGGCTTCCGCACCTTTGACCCTCGCCTTAAGCTGGCGGGTGTGGTGTTGAATCGAGTCGGCGGCGATCGCCACCTCGACCTACTCAAAACCGCTCTAGCCTCGATTGCAGTCCCTATCCTGGGCGTCCTGCCTCGTCAAGATCGCATCGCCATTCCGGATCGCCATCTGGGACTGGTCCCCACGGCAGAGCTACCCGAGTTGAACGCCATTATCCATCGGTTGGCGGAACTGGGTAGAGCTTGCTTTGACTGGGAGCGATTGCAGCCATTGTTGGCCGGAGCTAAGGGAGCGGGGGGAGCACGGGGGAAGGGGGGAGGTCAAGTCCATAATCCAAAATCCAAAATCCGCCTTGCCATTGCCTGCGATCGCGCTTTCAATTTTTACTATCCGGACAATTTGCTTCTCCTAGAGCGATGGGGAGCGGAGTTGATTTTCTGGAGTCCTCTGGAGGATAGGGGATTACCTGGAGATATTCAGGGGCTTTACTTTGGCGGGGGGTTTCCAGAGGTGTTTGCTGAGGAATTGGCCGGGAATCAACGAGTTGTCCGTCAGGTGAGATCGGCCATTCGGGCAGGGACGCCGACCTATGCTGAATGCGGTGGGTTAATGTATCTCAGCCAGCAAATCATCGATTTTTCGGGTAGGGCTTGGCCCATGGTGGGAATTCTACCTTGCCAGGTGAAGATGGGTGAGCGGCTAACCTTAGGCTATCGTCAGGCGACTGTGCTGCGAAATAGCCCCCTGATATCGGCGGGAGAAACCGTATGGGGCCATGAATTTCACCGTTCTAGCCTCAGTATTCCGCCGCAAAAGCCTTTATACCAAATTCAAGGCTACGGCCCCAACCGAGCGAAAGCAAACGAAGGATGGCGCGTCTATCAGGTTCACGCTTCTTACGTTCATCTTCACTGGGGCGCCAACCCTGACAGGCCACAGCGTTTTATTGCTGCGTGCGATCGCAGTGTTCAGTAGGGCAAGTTGCCGTCGAAATAGCTTACGCTTAGCTTATCTTCCCGTTTGGTGGAGTAACCAGACTCAGCATTGCCGCTATTCTGGTCATAGAGACGGGCGGGTTCCCGCTCAAAGAATTTTGGCTCAGTGATATACGATGTCGATTGCTGCTGACTGAGTTCTTTACTTTTTTGATTGAGTTCATTATTTAATTCTCGGATACGCCGGGACAGCAGGCGAATAATATTAACTGCAATTCCAGGGGTTTCGTCAATGGCTTCATAAAGCTGCTGTTGAGTCAACATCAGACATTCACAGGGCTCTAGGGTGGTGACTGAGGCAGACCGAGGCTCCGCATCAAATAGAGACATTTCACCAAAGCAGGTCCCCTGAGCAAGTTGAGCCAGTTCCTGATGATTGAGATGGACTCGCACCCGCCCTGACACCACGATATATAGAGACCGTCCTTCTTGCCCCTCTGTAAAGATGGTGTAGTTAGCCGCAAACGACAATTCATCCATGATGGAGGCTAATCGAACCAGGAAGTCGTCCCTCAGTTCCTTAAAGATAGGGACTCCTCGAACAAACAATAGGCGATCGACACTAGTAAGCATAAGAAAAGATAATAAGCCTTTACCTATTCCACCTGGACGAAACATAGCTCTAAGGATTCCCCACTCAATGGGGAAACCAAACTCAATAATAAACTCAATAATTATTGAGTTTATTTAATGGTTTATTCTACCGGACGCCATGATAGCAAAAACAAGTGATGGTCAAGCGCTAGCTCATGTCCGGCTTAAAGTTATAGTCCTCAGGGCGATGACTTTAAGCCGGAAGCTGGCTAGTTGTTTCAGACCGATTGGCTGCAGCTGATAGTTGGTTTAGATCTAATTTGCTCATAAGCCGTTCCACTTGGGCTGAAACCAACCTGTTGGGATCATTTTTCATCAGGGGTAGCAGTTCTTTCATGGCCCGAGGGGAGGCAGTTTCTAAGTAAGATAGAACGGCTTCCCTGACAAAACCCGTGGGATGGCGTAAGCAGGCTAAGGTTTGCTCTGTGGTCAAGCTCCAATGTTGAGCACAGGCTAAATGAAAACAACAAGCCAAGGCCCAATCAGACAGAAAATGGCGTAAATCGAGTAAATAGCGGAGGCGAGCGCTAGGAGGCAGGGGATGATAGGGGATCAAGCCTGATAAACTGCGCAATTTGTCCAACGTCGATCGCCGATCTAGAACGCTTAGAATGGCTCGTTTACTGGGAACATGCAAGGTGTTGTCTAGAATCTCTAACCCCCTAGCACAACTGGATGATGAACCTTGAAGGCTAATTTGAGCCGCTTGGATGGCGCCAGACGGCGCCAGGAAGCGCATCAGCATGAATAGTCGCTCAACCGCATCAGTTTGCAGGTCCATCAGTGCTCGTTGGAGTAAATCAGCCTCTCGTCCGGTCACTTGCGCTGGCGGCAGATCCAAAAGCGCCGCATAAATGTGCCCCAGAAATTGCAGTTCTTGATCAAGTAGTTTTTCAATCCCTGCTCGGCCCAGACGATCCAAAGCCAGATCAATGGTTTGCGATCGCTTAAGCCCCTTTTCTTGAGACAACCTGAGCAAGATGCGAAGA
>JAKSDM010000059.1 GCA_022360135.1 Pseudanabaenales cyanobacterium
TGGCGTAAATCGAGTAAATGGCGGAGGCGAGCGCTAGGAGGCAGGGGATGATAGGGGATCAAGCCTGATAAACTGCGCAATTTGTCCAACGTTGATCGCCGATCTAGAATGATTAGAATGGCTCGTTTACTAGGAACATGCAAGGTGTTGTCTAGAATCTCTAACCCCCTAGCACAACTGGATGATGAACCTTGAAGGCTAATTTGAGCCGCTTGGATGGCGCCGTCCGGCGCCAGGAAGCGCATCAGCATGAATAGTCGCTCAACCGCATCGGTTTGCAGGTCCATCAGTGCTCGTTGGAGTAAATCAGCCTCTCGTCCAGTCACTTGCGCCGGCGGCAGATCCAAAAGCGCCGCATAAATGTGCCCCAGAAATTTCAGTTCTTGATCAAGTAGTTTTTCAATCCCTGCTCGGCCCAGACGATCCAAAGCCAGATCAATGGTTTGGGATCGCTTAAGCCCCTTTTCTTGAGACAACCTGAGCAAGATGCGAAGAATCCGGCGCCGAGTGCTTCCCCAAGCGGTTAATAGATTCGAGATCAGAATATCCAAAGCTTGAGGCGTGCCAATTTTACCAATTACCTGCCAGGCTTGGGAGCGCAGCGATTCTGGTTGATAGATGTTTTCCGCCAGTTTCACTAGCATCGGTAGGGCTTCGTTGCTGAGGCGCACTAAGGCTTGTTCGGCGGCCCCACGGGTGGACTTATACTGTAATCCCCGCATCAGCGACGGATAATATTCATCCAGGTGGGTTGCTGCGATCGCCTCCAAGAGCGCTCGACGCACCCTCAAAGAATCATCATTCAATAAATTGGGTATATAGAGCCGCAGCGCCTGCATATAGGCGGCCTCCCCTAGCGCTCGGCACCCCATAACCCGTTCTTTTTCTCGACTATGGGTCAGCATCTGCCGAATAGTGCTAGTCGCCTCTGCCTTTTGCCTGGGATTCCCGCGCCGTAACATCAGCGAAGCCGCCGTTCCCCTCACAACCGGATCGACTTCCGAGTTCATATAGGCTCGGAGTTCACTAACATTGGGCGATTCTTCCGTAATCCAAACATAACGCAATGCTAGAGCAAGCACCTCCGGTTGTTGCGACTCGTACACCATCTGACTTACTTGGTCAAGATAAGCCAGATTGGGGTAGTCCAACATGGCCTCCAGACTCTGGCGCTGCAAACTCGGTGAAAGATCAAGCAACATGGGAGAGAGAATCTCACCCACCCCTTTGGGATCAATATGACTCAACAGTTCAATGCAGGAGCGCTTATCAGCTTCTCGCCCCGGTTGCTCTAGCTGCTCTATGAAGGCCCGCTTTAAAACCCGCAAATTGGCGTCAGAAACACTCAGTAATCCTCGCTCAGCACTAAGGACAAGCAGATTGAGATAGCGGGATCTCAACAAATAAATCACCACCAACCAAACCAGAGCAACCATCAAAATTTGCATTAGAAACACTTGGCTCTGGAAAATCGGTTGATCCAATCTAATCAGGTTGCAGAACCAAATCGTCAGCAAAATTCCCAAACCAGTGAATCCCATAGACAGGGGTTCAGCAATTCCCCCCACCCAAGATTGAATCATTGTCCGACTGCTGTCCGGAATGGGTTGAAAGAGAATCGGTCGGGTAGTCGCCACCAACGTATAACGTAGCCACTCGTCCAGAAACTTCAACACAATTATTCCAATCAGCAAACCCTTGGCCGCCATTATGGTGGGCAAACCTAGCAATGAGGTTAGAGGGCTTAAGCTGACAATCAACAACGGCAGCAACATGCTGACTGCAAAGACGCCAACTCGCTCAATCAGGCGACTTGAGGTAAACCATTGAGTCACCAATTCGAGCAACCCAAGTAGACCGATAAAAATGCCTAAAAACCCGGCGATATCATCAGCCTCGAAGTTCTCATATAACTGATTGAAGTACTGAAACTCAATTAAGTAGAGCAAAATTTGGGCCAGCACGAAGAAGCTGAATAGCAGCACGACATACTGACGCATAGAGCCGATCAAGCGTTGGGTCGAACGGCTGCTGGATTCAACCGCCTCCATCTGCCGTCTGGGGGAATCAGGGAAGGCATGTTCATAGCTTTGGGCCAGATAAAACAAAATGCCAGCGCCGATGGCCATGAACAAACAGGCTAGTAGAAGTACGTTCTTCAGACCCAATAGTGATTGCAGCAAATAGATGGAAAAGCCGCTCAATATATCAGCTACCAAGTTCCCGCTACTAATCAAGGGATAGGCGCGCTTAATCTCCCGGATATCAAAAAGTTGGTTGGCGGTAACCGAGACATTCAAATCATTCAGGCCGTAGATCGCTTCCATCCACAACCGCATAATGAAAATAGTAAGGGCGGCTAGAGAAGGGTTATCCAAACCCACGCCAAATCGAAACAGCAGCAGTGGCAAAGCCATTAACAAAGCGATCAGAACAATGACTCGCCGCAAGGGCAAGAATCGCTGTAGCCATGAATAAATAAAGCTAAGACTAAATCCAACCCCAGCGCTGAATATGTAAATCAAAGGGAGCGATTGCGGCCCGTACGCTTCCAGGAATAAGGCGGCTGAGCTAACTTCCAGCCACAGGATCCCCATTGACATTGCCGTGTAGAAAGCAAACATCAAGAGTGTTCGCTTGGCTTCTCCAGGCCGCAAATTAATCATCTGCAGCATTCGCTGCCGCCAAGTCGCCCGTTGCATTGAAGGTAAATTATTTCTTGGGAGACAACAACATCATCATATTGCGGCCTTCGCGCTTTGGATGCTGCTGGACTTCAGCAAACTCTTCTAGATCCTGAGCCAGGCGCTTCAGCAGGTCTTCAGCTAAATCGGTGTGCTGAATCTCTCGCCCTCGAAACATCACCGTTGCTTTGACCTTATCCCCCGCCTTAAGGAAGCGCTGAGCATGATTAACCCGCACCAGATAATCATGCTGGTCAATCTTGTAGCGCATTTTCACTTCTTTGACCTCGGCATTGTGCTGGCGTTTTCGCGCTTCCCGAGCTTTCTTCTCTTGCTCAAATTTGTACTTGCCATAGTTCATAATGCGACAAACAGGCGGGTCTGCCTTGTCGCTCACCATTACCAGGTCTAATTCCTTTTCTTCAGCCAACCCTAGCGCTTCTCTAGGCGGCATAATGCCCAATTGAGCTCCATCCGTATCGATGACCCTAACTTTGGGAAAACGAATGTTTTCGTTAATTGGGGGGACGTTACGATTGCGCATTAGCGATTATATTAAAAATGGATTGACTACTTGAGATATCAGGTTTTTGGGCGGAGAGATAGCGGCCACATGCTGACTACAATGATTTAACTCAATCTTAGGAAAGAATTGAATAAAGGGGATCTTGAGGGGATTTTTCTAAATCTGGGAAAAAAACCTCCGCCATCCGAAATAAGTAAACCTGACCGCATTTTAGCTAAACATTCATTCTGGCTCTAGTAGTTCTGATTAAGAAGGATTACCAAGCGCCCTAAAATACAGTTTCAAAAAACACATTAACAAGCGTTAGTCGGTCAAGGTAAAATGGGCACTTATTGATTCGCTTAGCGTTCCCTGATTGAGAGACGCCTATGACCACCCGGAATCAAGCGTAACGCCATCCTAATTCTGTCTACCGAACCTTTGTAATGAAGCACACTCTCTCTGTACTGGTTGAAGATGAAGCCGGAGTATTAACTCGTATTGCTGGTCTATTTGCTAGACGCGGCTTTAATATTGAGAGTCTAGCAGTAGGTCCGGCTGAAAAAGTTGGCGTTTCTCGGATCACCATGGTGGTGCCGGGAGACGACCTCGTGATTGAACAATTGACTAAA
>JAKSDM010000495.1 GCA_022360135.1 Pseudanabaenales cyanobacterium
AAGGGATCCTTGTTTAGCTTCGCCAACAGTAATCCATAGCCTTTCAATACCCGCAGTAAGGCGTTTTTAGGTCTCTTCGGCGGGTAATAGGTGTGATCCAGGAGGTGATATTCTTTGACAACTGGATGCAACTTAGAAAGATCCGCCGGGGAACCGTCAAGTGCATAGATATCGACCTCATGACCGTTATCCATCAAACCTTTGATCTGATTGAGAATGAACGAAACTGACAAGGCTGGAAACGTACCGACAATGAATGCTATTTTCACCGTAATGTCCTAATATAAAGTATTATCAGTCATGTCCCATTCGAGATCGAGCATTGATGGCATAAAAGAATTTCTGACTATTTCGCAAATTCAGAAGTCGCCAACCGTTGTTCACACAGTTCCAGCAGAGATTCAGTAAACGGACGTCGTTCTGGAAATTGGGTGCTTAAGTAAATGTGTCGCACCAGGGTTAACGTGGCGTAAGATTGTACCGCTGGGTAGATTGCTTCTCCATAGAGCTGCACAAATCTTTCTACCATTGCGTTTTCTCGATCCGCTAGGGCGTCTGCCCCCCCTAACATACGTAAGCTTTGCTCGGTGATGTGCCCAATAAAGTTGCCGATATCCAGCCCTGGATCACCCTGACAATAAAGGTCGAGGTCCAGCAAGTAGAGACGACTGTGATCCACGATCACCTGGTCTGGATAGAAATCTCGATGAATACCTCGGAGGGTTGGCTCTGGTGTTGCTGCAGCCAAGCGACTGCAAGCATTTAAAATCTGTTCTAATCGGTTTGCCCACTGTGGATAGCGTTGGAGCACGAGTGGGAGTCGCTCATACAAGATCTGCAGTTCGCGTGTCATCGTATGGCTAGGGCGTCGAGGCGGAATTCCCGCCTGATGGAGTTTATAAGCCGCTTCAGCAATCCGTTTGGCTAACCCATTCCCACCCGGCTTGGGTAGCAGTTGGGTAGCGATCACCCCTGACACTTTGCGCTGGAGCCACATTTGAAATGCCGGAATCACACCCATGGGTTCTGGAACAGAGACACCATCGTCACTATTTGCTGCAAAACCTGTACTCCAGAGGGCTTGCTGCACATGGCAGCTTTTGATATCCGTCCCTTTAGCCCGGGCTTTGCCAATTAATGTGAACCCCTGAGAGGCAGCCGGATTTTCAATTTCCAGATCATATTCAATCAGGCAACGTTTTCCAGGCTTGTGTCGGATCACGCGGATTGCACGGAGTTGGGCGACGTTGATCGCTGGCGGCAAGTGTTGGATGAACTGTTGTTGCACCTTTAGTGGATCGATCGCCCCCGCCAGAAACGGCATCTGGGTATCAGCAATAACATTGAATGGGTCTGTGACGAGCGCTATTTTAGATTTTAGAATTTGCATTTTAGAATTTGAAATGTCTGCCATCAGGGAGTTTCAGAATTTTAAATGGTTGTCAACTTAATCTGGAAAGTTCTGATTTCTATCTCACAAAGGTTCTCTCAAGAAATCACAACACCCGATGCTTCAGCATTGCGACTGCGATCGCGAACGGCAATCTGCATCTGGTGCAGGGCTGCATAACAACCGTCTTAAACAGATTTGGGGCCTCGGAGTCAGGCCCGCCAAATGCAAAATACGTCGAGCAACTTTATCCCAGCTATGGTTTTGCCGCATGGTCTCACGGGCTAGTTGTCCCAAACGGGCGCTGAACTCGGGTGAACGCTGCAATCGCCCCAACGCTTCAGCTAAGGCGACGACATCGCCGGGAGGGCAGAGCAGACCGTTCACACCGTGCTTGATCACCGTGGTCAGTTGGCCAATCCGGCTGGTCACAACGGGCAGACCGGCCGCCATATATTCGTAGATCTTCAAGGGTGAAAAATAAAAGTCTGTTTGATCGGGATAGGGAGCTACTGCGACATCCATCGCAGCTAGCCAGCCAGGAATATGATCAGGGGGGACAGCTCCGGTCAAATGAACCGTCTCCACTAATCCCCGCGATGATAAATTGGCGACTAACGTCTCCCGCCCCGGTCCATCACCGACGATCAAGAGTCGAGTATTGGAGCCATGCTGGCGGAGTCGATCAAATGCTTCAACCAAAATTGGCAAGCCATGCCAGGGCTTCAGGGTGCCCATAAACCCCACAGTGAATGTCCCAGGACTGGGAGACAATAAGGGTCTGACATCACCGGAAAAACGGTCAAGGTTAACCCCATTCGGAACCACATGCACCCGCTGTTCGGCGCCAAGATATCCTTCCAGGTAAGTTTTGATTTCTTCAGAAACAGCGATCAATGTAGTCGCAGCCCTAAAGACTCGCTCAGCCACTTGCTCGGCGCTGGCCCGGTCAACCAGACCCCGATGTTTTTCCTGCTCTTGAATCAAGGGCGCATTCACCTCCAGTAGCCCTGGAACGCCGACAACCTGAGCATAATCCATGCCAGCAAAACTCCAGAGGGAGTACCGTTCATAAATCAGGTCAAACGGTCCTTCCTGCTCAAGCGCCTGCCTCAAACCATGATTCGCGGCCAAGGACGCCTGTTCACGAACCTCCCGTTCGCCCTTGGGAATCGATGGAAGTTTATGTACGGTCACAGCCTCTAAATCAGGCG
>JAKSDM010000919.1 GCA_022360135.1 Pseudanabaenales cyanobacterium
GAGCAGGGGAGCAGGGGAGGCAGGGGGGGAGGGGAATGTGGCGACGGTGAGGGGTTTACCTGGCTTAACGGCGACGGCGCGGATATGAAGTTGGGCGCCGAGGGTAGTGAGAATTTGGTCGACATAATCGTAGTCGCCGACGGAGACGCCGCCTGAAGAAAGGACAATGTCGGCTTGGGCGACGGCTTGGGTGATCGCCACTTGCAGAGACTCGGGATCGTCAGGGACAATCCCCATGCAGATAGGTTGGGCCCCGACTTGAGTGACCAGAGCCGCCAGGGCGTATTGATTGGAATCGACAATTTGTCCGGGTTGGAGGAGTTGATCAGGTTCTACTAGTTCACTGCCAGTGGATAGGATGGCGACCCGTGGACGCCGATATACCGAAATCTGGGTGCATTGGGCGGCGGCTAAGATAGCAATTTCAGGGGCGTAGAGAACGGTTCCAGCAGCCAGCAGCAACTCACCGGCTTGATAAAAGCTAGCTTGACGCCGAACAAATGCTTGAGGTTTAGGAGCCGCTAAAATTGTGATTTGATCGCCCTCTCGCCGAGTATCCTCCTGAATTACCACGGTGTCTGCACCAGGGGGCATCATTGAGCCGGTTAGGATTCTCGCAGTTTGGCCCGATTTAACCGTGCCTTGGGGCGGCTTCCCGGCTGGAATTTCCTCAACCATTTCCAAAGTGACCGGATTCTCGATTGAACAGTGCTGGACATCCTCAAATCGCACTGCGTAGCCATCCATCGCCGAGTTGTCCCAGTGAGGAAAATCTAACCCACTGGAGACATCCACCGCGAGAATACGTCCCACCGCTGAATGCAAATCCACTTGTTCACTATTCTGTGCCGCATTCAACGGTTGAACCAGGCTGAGGATAATAGATTCGGCTTCTTGGGCTGAGAGCATAACTATTACAGATATAGAGGTAAGAGTACAGGATGAGGCGTTGCTGATTCAAGGTATGAATCGATGATCTGAAACTCATGAACGCTCGTTCAGAATTCTGCAAAATCATACCTTCATTCAGCAATACCCTTTCAGGCAAATGTTGTGAGCATTTTCGATAAGAATAAGTTCAATAGCAAGAAGCGTCTCAAAGTTTAGATCGCTAAGGAGTAAGGCTTTGAGGTCTAGAGCAGATCAGATTTGGCTCTTCCGGCTAAACTATGCAGAGTTAAGATCAAGATGCCAGCACATTAGACAACGTAATCGAAAATTATCAAAGTTTCTA
>JAKSDM010001469.1 GCA_022360135.1 Pseudanabaenales cyanobacterium
ACCTATATGTTTCACTGATATGAAGCTTGAATCCTAGGGTTCAAGGGACCTCTTTCGTCCTAAAGTTATGGTTGTTGACAGTCTCCTTATCAAAAATGAAGTCTCTTGGAAGACATATTTTAGTCGAGTTTCATGGGTGCTCCACCGAAATTCTCAACGACGTTCCTCTGATTGAAGCCAGCATGCTGGAGGCCGCAAAAGAAGCGGGCGCAACGATTATCAGTTCTGTTTTCCATCATTTCTCGCCCTTTGGGGTTTCTGGGGTTGTGGTGATTCAGGAGAGTCATCTCGCCATCCATACCTGGCCAGAATATCGGTATGCAGCTGTGGATTTATTCACCTGCGGCTATTCCGTCAATCCCTGGATTTCTTATGACGCTCTCAAGCATGCCTTTCAAGCAGAACATGGCTCAGCTATTGAACTCAATCGAGGTCAGCTAGAACTGTTGCACCGATCAGACATTGACTTGGGTGAATTACGGGATACAGCGACCAACCATCTAGTCGTTCCCAAATTCAGTCGCAGCGTTTGGTTTACTGACCGGAATGAAAATATCGCCCTCTCGATTCGGCACAAAGGAGACCGAGTTTTTAGGGAAAAGTCTGCTTATCAAACCGTCGAAATCTTCGATACCTTTGAGTATGGCAAAATGCTGACGGTTGACAATATGGTGATGTGTAGTGAAAAGGATGAAAACGCCTATCACGAAATGATTATCCATGTTCCCATGTTGACCCATCCAGCGATTCGGGATGTGTTGGTGATTGGGGGAGGGGACGGTGGTAGCGTGCGGGAAATTCTCCGCCATCTTCAGGTGGAAACCGTTACCATGGTGGAAATTGATCAAGTAGTTGTCAAGGCGTCTAAGGAATTTCTGCCCACCTTATCCTTGGCCTTCGATGATCCTAAACTCAATCTGATTATTGATGATGGCATCCAGTATGTCAGGAATACCCCAGATGAATCCTTTGATTTGATCGTGGTGGATTCTTCCGATCCGGTGGGTCCCTCTGAGGGCCTCTTTAGCCATGAATTTTATCAGCAAGTATACCGCTGTCTGCGGCAGGGAGGCGTCATGACCGCCCAAAGCGAATCACCTCGTTTCAATCAAGCGGCCTTTGTCGATCTAAATTCCTGTTTAAAGCAGATTTTTAGCCCCGAGAATGTCCACTGTTATCTCGCTTTTATTCCGACCTATCCTACAGGTATGTGGAGCTTTGCTTACTGCTCAAAAAATGGACCTGATCCTTTGAAGGATTTTGACAGCCAGCGGTCAGGATGCTTTGCTCAGGTGCATGACTTGCAATACTACAACCCCGGTATTCACCAGGCGGCTTTTTATCTGCCGACGTTTATTAAAAATATGCTCAATGTTGAGTCGGGAAGAAATTATTCAAACGTTTGATCCCAGTGGCGTTGGCGTCAACAACTGTAATTTATTTGGGTTACCGTTTAATTTAGCGATCGCCAACATTATTGTCCTGGGCATTCCCTGGGAGGTGACAGTTTCATATCATTCAGGAACCGCTAAAGGGCCTGACTCCATTTTGCAGGCGTCTCCGCAGCTTGATCTCTATGATTTTGACAATCCAGAGGGATGGAAGCAGGGTATCTTTATGCCCCATATTCCAGACTTTATTCAGGCTAAGAACAACGAACTAAGACCCAAAGCCTTAAACGTTATAGCCTGTATCGAGCAGGGCGATCAGATCGAAAATCATCCCGATTTGGCGTCACAGCTTGAGCAAATCAATGCCGAGTGTCTAGCTCTCAATCAATGGGTATTCAACCAAACTAGCGAGATCTTGCAACAAGGTAAACGGGTGGGAGTAATCGGCGGCGACCATAGCGTTCCACTGGGGTACATTCAAGCCCTGGCCACACATTATCCTAACTTCGGCATTCTACAAATTGACGCCCACGCCGACTTGCGCCTCGCCTACCAGGGGTTTGAGTTCTCCCATGCATCCATCATGCGTAATGTGTTACAAACGCCCCAAGTC
>JAKSDM010000456.1 GCA_022360135.1 Pseudanabaenales cyanobacterium
GGAATATTCCCCTTGAGAACGTGGCTGAGTAATCCCTCCCGACTGGCGCCTAAGAGGATGACATCACTCCGGTATTCCTGTCCAAGTTGGACAATTGTGTCGGCTATCATATCGCTTTCCCGAGAGATAATATCAATCTTGGTCAGCTTCTGTCCCTTGAGTCTTTGGACTGCTATGGTTAAGCGTTTCTGATGAGAGTGTTGCTTAGCGCCTGCCCGTAAGACATGGCAGAGTTTAATATCAGGATGCCTGCTGATAGTCGCCAGTGCGGGTAATAGTCGAAGGGCCTTGCGAGAATTGGGTCCCCCTGCAATTGGGACCAACCAACGATTGAACTGCATCGATCGCTTACCTGGTCTAACCAGTACAACATGGCTTGTCGTTTGGCGCACCAGGGTATCCACTATCGGGCCAAATGCTCTACCCGGTGAACTCATTTGCCGCCGCCATCCCATCAGGGTAAGGTCAATGTGGCGATCGCGAATAATCTCCAGTAAACTTTGAGCGACATCGTGGGCTGCCCGAATTTGGGTGTGAACCGAAATTTGGTAACGCTTGCCCACCTGTTCGGCTTGCTGCAATAAGGGGCGCGCCGGGTCGAGATTGATCACCGCTTCAGTCGGAGAAATGCTGCGGTGGACCTGAATCACATTGACACACTCGAGTTCATACTTATGGGCGCGGGCGATCGTAGCCGCCAACTCTAGCAGCATTGGAGCCGTTTGAGGATCACTTAGAGGCACTAGCAAACGGCCTTGTCCCACTGCCGGCGCACAGGTTTGATAGACCCGGTATGAAGGCTCAAATTGCGGACCCAGTTCAACCTCCTCGCCGCTGACCTTATCCGACTCAGCCCGAATAATATCGCCACGGGTGATGATGCCCACCAGCTTGTGTCCTTCAGTCACCGGAAGTCGGCTAATTTTAAGCCGATTTAGCAGATGTAACACATGGGTCAAAGAGGCGTCGGGACTGACGGTAACCGGATAGGGGGTCATCACATCGGCCAGCGTCTGCTGCTGGTTTACGGGTTTCCTTTGCTCTTTACTCAGGTCTGTTTGAGTGACAATTCCGACCAATTTCCCGTGCTCCAAAACCGGGAATCCCCGGTGATGGGAGCGGGAGAACGCTAGCATCGCCTGCTGAATTGAAAGATGACTGGGGAGGGTTTCCACGCGCCGCTGCATCAGATCAGCAGCTTTGAGATTAGCCCAGGGATTGCTGGCGGCGGGGCTGGGTTCGAGATGAATACCCTGCCAGGCGAGCAGGCGATTGTAAATTGAGCCGCTGGAGATCTTATCAGCCACCAAATAAGACACCACTGAGCCAATCATCAGCGGCAACACCAGATTGAAATCTGTAGTCATCTCAAATACGATGACGATGGCCGTGATCGGGACTCGGGTAACCGCACTGAAAAAGGCGCCCATGCCAGTTAGAGCGTAGGTGGTCGTGTCGCCAACCGTAAGGGCTTCAACCGGAACCCCCATGAATCCATATAGATTCTGAACCCAAAAGCTGACTAGGCAGCCCAGAGCCGACCCCAGCATCAGAGTCGGCGCAAAGATACCGCCAGGGGCGCCCGCGCCAGCAGCCATTAAGGTCAGTCCAAACTTAACGACAAACGCGGTCTCGATTTGCAGCCAGTTGGCCTTTCCTGTCACCAGAAATTGTCGCAAACCTGTATTATCCTGAGCCTCAACCGGCAAAAATACGCCAACCAATCCGGTGACTAAGCCCGCTAATCCAATGCGCCAAGGTAGGGGCAACCCAATCACTCGTTTATTGAATTCAATACTGGCGAAAATACCCCGGCTGAAAAGTGCTCCTAACAAGCCTGCCAGTAGTCCCAAAAGGATTAGAAACGGCAAATCTTGCAAGGATAACCCGGTGTCAAAGGTGCTAATGCTGAGGTGCAATCCCTGACCGCCCAAGACTCGGGAAACCACCGCGCCAATAAAAGAGGCTAGAATTGCGGTTCCAAGGGCTAACCCTGAGAAGTCCTGCAGCAATTCTTCCACCACGAACAGAACCCCGGCGATA
>JAKSDM010001196.1 GCA_022360135.1 Pseudanabaenales cyanobacterium
CTTAGGAATAGTCTCATCAGAATCTGATTGAGCATTAAGAAGGATTCCAGATTGAGCAACCCCTTTTTAAAACTCCGCTATCTACCCTGAAAGTCAGAACCTGCAGAGCTAATCACACAAGATGTTGAACCAAAAGTGAATAAATAAACGCCTCGCAAAAGGATGGTGCGTGGGTTAAGATGTAGGTGAAATCGAAACCGTTATGACTTTACTTACCTCTATCGTATTACAACCTCAAGCTTCCGTAAAGGGATTATGAGCAGTTCATCTCAATTATCCCCATAGATAGAACTTAGAAAACTACCTCCAAAGGGTGATATTTGAATTGACTCACAATCCAGATTGACAAACACTTGCTCTATTCGAATTCATCCTCAGTATCATCACCTGAGCAGATGCAAAAGCAAATAGGGATAACCCACCCCAGAGAACCGAACATTTTGGGCCAATCCTCCAGTCCTGTATTGTTTTGACAAAGTGGCGCACACTATCGAGAGCAAAATTCATTTATTTTTTATCAAAATTCATTTATTATTTAAGATTTGGAATATACCTGATGTTAAAGCTCCTCGATCAAAATCTGAGTTGGAGAGGCAGCCTCCAACGATTGCTCATCTCTTTGGCGCTGGCCATACTGTCTATCCAGTGCTTGGCCTTACCAGCGGAGGCTACGGGAGTTTATGACATGCCGCCTCGACCTGACGATTCTACCTGGATTGTAGACGCCGCCGGGTTGTTAAGCCGCCTGAATAAAGGGTCGATTAAGAATCAATTGCATAAATTGGCTAAGACCACCGATAATCAGGTCCGGATGGTGACTATCCATCGTCTAGACTACGGGGAGACGCCTACAAGTTTTGCTGACGAGCTGTTTGAAAAATGGTTCCCCACCTCAGAAGCCCAGGCGAAACAAACTTTACTGGTGCTTGATGATGTAACTAATGGGGCCGCCATTCGGGTGGGTGAACAATCTGCTCAACGTTTAACCGATGACATTGCGGAAAGCATTACCCAAGAAACTTTACTGTCTCCCGTGCGCAAGGCTAATGCCTATAACCAAGCCTTTTTAGCCGCTGCCGATCGCCTGGCGGCGGTCTTATCGGGTCAACCTGACCCCGGTCCTCCCATGGTTGAAGAGGCGATAAGTGTTAAAAGCACCTTTGCAACTGCTGAAAAAACTGCAGAAAACCGGGGCAGTTCAACCATCATTGTTGTGGCTTTTTTGATCGCGGCCACTATTATTCCGATGGTTACCTACTACTTCTACCAGTCAATGGGGGGGTGATCGCCCCGATTATCCTTAAATTTCCGAGGCCCATGGAGATGGGCCTTTTACTATATATCTTTTATATACAGCCTCAGTTCTGGCGGAACTGCTAAAATTTCTCTAGATTCTTCATCCTTTTATCCTTAGGATTGCTTAGGGTTGAGTGTCAATGGGCTGATTCAAGATAGTCCACAGCGGCATCAGAGTTAGTCTTGAACATACTCCTCACCACTGATCAGCGCCATCTCCGCTCTCATAAACTCCCGTCCCAGATAAGCGGCGTGGTCCAGGTAGGATACTGGACAAGGTTTATCCTTTGACTCAAATATAACAATACAGAGTTCCTTAGCCGTTTGTCCGGTGTAAATTCGGGTATGGGTACGTTCAACCTTGCCCCTTGTGGGTAATGGCTCCCCTGTCTCCGGGTCACAAGCTAGGCCCTTTTCATTGATTATGTTGGTAAAGTGTTTAGCGCAAATCAACCCCTTCTCTCGATCAAGATAGATCAAAAAGTAGCCACGGGGGTCAAGTTCAATGAAGCGTTTCGATAGCTTGTTATCGAGTGCGGTAAGTTCTTCAGCCTTTGGAGTCATAAGCAAGCGGTCTTTCTCTGCTCCTCATACCCTAAACCTACACCTTTTCTTGTTCACCTCGAACAATTATTTCTCTCGCTTTAAGGGGAGGTTATTATTGATTGCTTCAATCTGGCGCTGCTCCATTTCATTCACCTCTTCGATATAGGTGGTGAGAATTTGTTGGAGACGGGGTTGATAAAAACGATGCAGGCTGTGATGGGGAGTGGCGGGGAAACCACGCCGTTTTTTGTGGCGTCCGCCTGCGCCGGGGTCAAAGGTTTGGATGCCATTGGCGATCGCCCATTCAATCGGCTTGTAGTAGCAGGCGTTGAAATGGAGATGGTTAAATTCCTCTACGGCTCCCCAATAGCGTCCATATAGGCGATCGCCCTTGAACAGACAGAAGGACATGCCCACGGGTTGACTGCCTCCTTCCTGATAGGCGGCTACTAAGACAACCCGATGGAGGTAATTAGGGTAAAGCTGCTCGAAAAACTTGCGGGTAAGATATTTACTGCCCCACCAGCCAAATTTGTCGCAAGTGTCGCCGTA
The DNA here is from genome assembly GCA_022360135.1 of Pseudanabaenales cyanobacterium. GTDB lineage: Bacteria > Cyanobacteriota > Cyanobacteriia > Phormidesmidales > Phormidesmidaceae > JAKSDM01. The sequence goes on from JAKSDM010001196.1 coordinate 2,395, forward strand.
AAAGGCGTACATGAGTGAGCATAAGGATTTTGGAATGGCTTCGCCGGTCAGCGCCTCCAACCGTAACCCTGATTTGTCGACCGATTTGCGCTCCCGTTTGATGTTACGGCGTTGATTAGCGTTGAAGCCCACAAGATAGTCGTCAAATGTCTGATATCCCTGGTTTTGCCAGATGTAACTGTGATGAAGCCATGGCCTGAAACCAAAGCGTTCCATTAAAAGTCGCCAGCCAGGGTCTACGTAGAGGAAATTGCAACCAGAGATATGATTGTGATCGCAAAACTGATCGATCGCCTCTACCATCAAGGCAGTCAATTCCTCCTCATCCTCCCCTAGTGCAATCAAGAAACGATACCCTTCTGCAGGGGTAAAGGGCGACATACCGAGCAGTTTGGGGTAATACTCAATCCCCAAGCGTTGAGCCAGATCGGCCCACTGATGATCAAATACAAACTCGCCGTAACTGTGACCTTTGAGATAGAGGGGAGCTGCTGCAACTAAGGTTCCTTCTCGCCAAATAGTCAGATGGTTAGGCATCCATCCAGCCTTAGCCACAGCGCTCCCGGAGGTTTCCATATTCCGCAGCCATTCCCATTCAAAGAATGGGGTGCTTAAAGGTAAGGCCAACGCATCCCAGGACTGCTGAGGGATTTCATCAATGCGACGGATCCAGGAAATAGAATAGCAGGGTCTCAGCTGTTGCACCATAAAGTCAATAGCGCTTTCCGCTCTCTAGCGTAATTCAATTTCCGGGTTAGTGCAGATACAGGTTTCAAATTAGCGTTGATCTAAGCCGGAACGTTTTGGCTAGGCAAGAAGTCAGAAAGCAGGAGCCAGAAGGGGTTAGGCCCGGTCAATTTAGAATCACGATACAGGAATCACTATTACTGTTAATGTGTAGATGATATAAGGCTACGGGACAATCCATCACCGCTCTTTTCATCTGTAGGTCATAATTAGTTGAGACCTCAATCAACCCTTTTTCTAATCTATCTCCTAAAATCGCTGACGACTCGATTCCTTGTGAGCACCGTCGTCCTATCAGGCTCTACATTTACACATTGAGATCAGATCAATCTCAAGTTTGACTTAATCAACCCTTGAACCGTTAAGAAAGATTCCTTTATTACCTGGTCAAATTAACTTTACAGACGCTTTTTGTCAGGCTTTATTACTGCATCTAGACTGAAGTTCGCCAATCAAACTAATTTTGACGCCTTCTGTTTGACCCGTTCCCATGCTCAGACCTCGTCCTCGCTCCTTCCGTCGGATTCTACTGCTTCGGATTCTATTGGTCAGTATCCCAATCCTGCTATTGGGACAGTACGTAACCTTGCGAAAAGCCAGGACAAGTTTGTTGGATACTGCTCGACAAAACTTGACTAGCAGCGCAATCCGTAAAGCAGAAGATATTGGCCTTAGTGTTCAATCGCTTCAGGCAAGCTTACAAACCGTCTCGCAGACTGCTATGCTGCAAAGCGGAACCTTGTCTGAGACACAAGCCCAACTGAAGCAATTCACTCATCGGTTATCGTTTGAAGTTAACTGTATCCAACTGAATCAAGGGCAAACGGAGGCGATCGCCTTAAGCACTTGTGACACCCCATTGATTCCCACCTCTACCCCTCTTCCCTGGTTGGAGGAGCAGCTGAAGACCGAACAATCCAGTTTTTATCTGGTCTCGGTGGTTCCATCCTCGGCTAATCATAAGCATGCAAGCCGCGCCAAATCTTCTAAGTCTACTAAAGCTAGAGCACAGGAAACCGAACTCCCCGATGATCGGTACTCCAACTTCGATGTGGTGTTGGCGGCGCCAGTATACAGCCCGACCGGACAGCTGCGTTATACCCTTTCGATTCGGGCAGTTCTAGCTCAGTTAGAAAATACAGGCCCCCGGTCTCTGGTAGGAGACACAGTGATTATTGACCAGAATGGCCTCATCCTGATCCATCCGGATGCTCAACAAGTCGGCAAAAATATCAATCAGGTCGGTGATTCAGACCGTCTTGACAGTATCTTAGGGGATGTTCGAGCTGGAAACAGCGCTACCCTACACTTATTTGGCTTTATGCCTGAGGGAAATGAATGGTTGGCTGGATATAACGGTGTCAAAGTCTCTATATCACCCCAAGACAGTCAAATCTGGACTGTTTTAGCTGTCACCCCCCTTGGCAATGCTCTGCATGGATTAAAAGATATTCGCCAGGTTCTAATCTGGCTGACCTTGGGTTTGCTCACCGCTAATTGTTTGTTAGCCCTATACATTGCCAGAGGGCTATCTCTACCGATCGAGCGCTTGAGCCAATACGCTCAGGAAATACAGGACCTCTCTCACCTCAAAGAGGCTCCCAGAAACTTCAAAATTTACGAATTGAATCATCTGGCTAAAGTTCTGACTCGAATGATGAAACGCCTGGAGGAGCGAGCTCAGGAGTTGAGGCATGCCTGGCAAGACGCTCAGCTAGCCAATCAACTGAAGAGTGAGTTTTTAGCGAACACCTCCCACGAACTGAGAACCCCTTTGAATGCCATTATTGGTTGTATTCGGCTGGTGCGAGACGGCTGCTGTGATGATCGCAGCGAGGAACTGGAGTTTCTCGAACGAGCTGATAATGCGGCCATTCATCTCCTACGAATTATCAATGACATTTTAGATATCGCTAAAATCGAATCTGGCACCCTAGCCCTGAGGCTAGAATCTGTCGATCTAAGGCAAGTGCTTGAAGAGGTGATTGACCTACAGACCGTCCAGATTCAACAGAAAGGACTTGAACTGATCAAACCTGATCTGAAATCTCTAATCCTGGTGCGAGCTGACCGATCTAAGTTAAAGCAAGTGATTCTGAATATCATTAACAATGCCGTCAAATTTACAGAGGAAGGCAGCATCACCATTGACGTTCGAGTTGAAACCAATCGGAGTCAATCTGAAAAACTGGCTAAAAATGGTAAGCAGCCCAATGCTGAAGAGTCTGAATCTGCCGAATCGAGAGTGTTGATCGCCATTAAGGACACTGGCATAGGAATTGACCCTAAACAACAACAAAAGCTTTTCCGTCCATTTGTCATGGTCGATGGGTCAACCACTCGCAAGTTTGAAGGGACTGGCTTGGGGTTAGCGATTTCAAAAAATTTGATGAATCTTATGGGTGGTAATATTAACCTTCACAGTGAAGGGCTGATGCAGGGCGCTACCGTTATCGTAATGTTGCCTGTCATGGCAAATTCTGAGATTAAAAAGGACGAAGACACCCCCCCCCACTTCCAGCAGACCTCCAAAAATAATTCTGCAGGGTCTGAGGCGATCGCGGTCGGCAAAGAGGTTTGAATCTAATTTTTCGATTAATCAACATCTTCAGGAGCTCCGGTTTCCTCAAACAAATCATTAACCGCCATTTTCCATCCTGGCGCTGCTGGTTCCGCCTCGGCGATATCCCCACGCCGATAAATCGTTGGATTTTTGGGCTCACTGGCTCGATAAACCTTCACCACGTCTTCGCCGAGCAAATCTACATCCCAAACCACCAGCGTCCCTGCTGCAAAATAGTCGGCCCGTTTTAGGGCAATACGTTCTTCGGCTGCTGGCCCGTAATCGCCTTCACTTCTGACTTCCACTGCAAACACTGGGGAGCCTTCAAAAAAACGCATCCCGGTGCGAGGCCCGGTGTAAAGGGCCGCATCTGGGCTAAAGGATTTACGGTTGGGCAAATCGACCCGAAAGCCTTTGTTATCGCCTACGGCCCGTCCCTGTTTCGTCCGTTTGCTGTAGCTACGTAGCGAGACAAAAATTTCGTCTCCGGCGTAGCCGGGTTCATCTCCAGTGGGCGGCATTAGCACAATTTCATCGTTGACGATTTCGGCTTTGACCGTATCTGGCAGCTTATATAAATCTTCAATGTTGGCCTTAGCAGTGGTTTTCATAGCAAAACCATTCGCTCACTGTCTTTACTTATGACTGGCTTTTGTGAAGCTCACATTCCGCCCTATTATGACTGGCCTTTGTGAAACATGGTAATGACGGCGCTGCTGATTACAGGGATGAATCAATGGCTGTAGCGCCTGGAACCTAGTTTGTAATCAGACAAATTCTTCTCCTCATTCAGCAATGCCTAATAGTTACCGTTGGTCCGCCTCGGTTTAGTGAATCGGACAGGGCTGAAAGAATTTTGACCAGACCTGCTCCCACCCATCCAGAAGAGACTTGAGAACTGCGATTTGCCCTGACACAGGTTAGGAAATGGTCACAGACTTGTCCAAGCGGTTCTCTCCCCTCTAGCCCCAGTACCTCTTGCTTAACGTCGGTAGGGATAAATTTGCCGCCAATTGATTCGAGACGGCCATGTTGAATGGTAAGCATGGCATCCGGCCTCAACTCGTCAAAGACTAATGTTCCTTGATTCCCTACCAAGCTGAGGCGCCGTTGCTTGTCAGGGTTTGACCAACATAGATGGATAAAGGCTTGAAAACCACTAGGGTAGATGAGCTTCAGCCAAACTAGGTCAGATAACCCCCCTGGGAAGTTGGAGGAGGCTGCGGTCTGGGTCTGTAGCCAACCTGTTCCTTGCGCCTGAACTTGTTCCGGTTCTTCCCTCAGCCAGTAGTTGAAGATGGCGATGTCATGAATTGCCAAATCCCAAAGGGCGTCCACATCTTGACGCACAGGTCCGAGATGGGTGCGAGTAGCGTATCCGTAGCGCAAATCCCCTAAACTTCCCTGCTGGATGACAGCCATTCCTCGCTGCACCGCTGGATGGAATAGATAGGTATGATCAATCACCAGCTGCCGTTGTTGCTGTTCAGCCAACTGGCAGAGTTCCCAACACGCTTTTGTCTCTAAAGTTAGGGGTTTCTCAGCCAGGACATGTCGTCTCTTTTGCAGTGCTTGCTTGATCAGAGGGTAATGGGTGGTTGCTGGCGTTGCGATCGCAACCGCTTCCACGTCAACCAATTCCATCGCCGCCTGCCAATCTGTCATTAACCTCACGTGCGGATCAAACTGGAATTTTTGGCTGATCGTCTCCAGTTGATCAGCCCGAGAATCCACCACCGCCACAACTAATGCTTGAGGATGCGCCAAAAAATTCCGCAGCAGATGAACTCCCCAACGTCCAACACCAAACAGAGCGATGTTTATAGCGAAGCTCGCTTGTGTAGAATACATCTCGGTGAAGGCAGGGTGTAGGGTGTAGGGTATGGGGTGTAGTCCATACAAATGAAAACTACTCTATGTGAGTCATGGGAAACTCAGTGACTTCCAACTTCTAACTATTAGTTTGCCCTTCTTTCCGATTCCCTACCCCCCATACCCTACCCCCTATTCCCTATCTCCTATCCCCTATTTCCCAGCCCCTTCTTCAACGCCCAAAATGCTTCTTCAGCGGCGGCTTGCTCCGCCAGCTTAATGGATGCTCCTTTACCGCAGCCCCAGCGCCTCCCCTGGAACCAAGCTTCAGCGCTGAAACGTTCAGGATCGCCGTGACTCTGCTTAATTTCTTGCACACGATACTCCGGCAGAGTACGATTGTAGGCTTGAGTAAGCTCTTGTAAAGCGGCTTTGTAATTTTGTCGGGCTGGATCTGTGCGGACTTCGGCTGCGAGTCGTTTGAGATGAGAATCAAGCCAAGGACGAATCAAATCTAAACTCTGGGTGCTGAGGTAGAGAGCCCCGAGGATGGCTTCAAAGGCATCGGCTAATCGGGACTGACGACCCGCTTTGTCCCCTGCAGCGCTGGCCGATATCAACAAGTAGCGCTCTAACCCATAACAGTCAGCGAGTTCAGCAAGGGTGCGATCGCTCACTAGATGCGATCGAATCGCAGCCATTTCTCCCACCTTGAGGTTGGGATACGCCTCCAACAAAAACTCAGCCGCAGCCAGCCGCAACGCCGCATCCCCTAAAAACTCTAACTGCTCATAATTCTCCGCCGCCGAAATAGAGATATGGGTAAGCGCCAAATCCAACTTTTCCCAATCTACTGGCGCTGAATCACACAGCCCCAGTTTCAGCGCCAACCGCTGAAGTTCTTTTTGACGACGGGGATCGAGGGAAACAGGCATAGAAGATACAGGGCTAGGGAGATGGATGACAATATTTTGACTTTTGCACACCCTACACCCTATACCCTACCCTCTGCCCCCTGTCTTCACTAAAACATACTCACACAAACGAAAAATCTCTACAGGTAGAGGGGAAAGAGTCGGACATAAGCCGGGTTCTGTTCTCCTGAAATTGTTTCCAAGAGGGCGGTTATCTATCTGGGACGCCTGTTGCCAGACGCCTCTAGCGGTGCTTTTTAACGGAACTGGAAAAAGACCAACCGTTGTTCCTTCGACCTTGCTCCCAACCGGGGTTTACCGAGCCAGCACCTCTCGATGCTGCTGGTGCGCCCTTACCGCACCTTTGCACCCTTACCTGTGGAAGGATTAAGAGGGAAAGATAAAGGATACAGTCTATCCTTCATCCCTCATCCTTCCCATCGGCGGTATGTTTCTGTGGCACTATCCTCACGGTCACCCGCACTGGGCGTTATCCAGCAAGTTTGGTCTTTCGGGAGCCCGGACTTTCCTCAGGTTAGAGATTCTCTAACCTGCAACCACCTGCGCCGACTCTTTCCTTAGCTCCAGTCTAATCACCCAAGTCACTATTTCTGACGAAAATCATTGAATTTGTGGGAATAAATTTGATAGGCATCCTCCTCTCCCAACTTTTGGAGAGAGGCTGGAGGTAGGGGCTTGAACATAGAAGCATAGAGGCTTACAGAGAATGAAATGCGCCTGATGGATAAAGCGGATGCGCCTGACTCATCATTGGGCTAAGACCATCATTAGGATCAGCCCTATGATAATCAAGGTTATGGTTATAAAAGGTTGTATAGAGGTCCAGAACTCCTCTAGTTTTTTCATAATCCCGACGAAGGGCAAACTATCTACCCCTGGCAGCGGTTTAACTGTAAAGGTATATGGCAACAGAATTCGGATAACTTCGTCAGCTTGTTCGGTTAACCGTTTTAAGCGGAGGACAAGATTGAGTGAATATTTCCGGTGGGCTTCCGCTGAAAATCCGGCTAGCACTTCCAATTTGTTAACTAGGGGCTCAACCTGTTCAATCAGCTGATTGTCTTGATTCCGACCAAGGACATCTTCTGTAGCCAACTTTGCACTTAGCATTTCACCCGGATTAATGACGCTAGAAGCCTGATTCTGGAAAAGGTCCATCGTCATAGTGGGAATGATGTGAATGATTCGTTGGGCCAACAGCAGGGGCGGTTTCTTCGGCACCGGAATTGGCCGAGATAGAGAACAGCGATCCCAATCAATGTATATCTGAATATCGGGGTAGCTATTTTGGATGGTGACCGTAAGGTCCTGCAGGGGGCCAAGGGGACGGGGACCTTGCGGTAGGACATTGACGGCGATTCGATTCTCTAATCGCCATTGTCCTAATTGAGCCTCCAGAGCGTCTTTTAAGGCTTTTGAATCAAGCGTAATGATGACTCGGTCCTCCAGGGAATTAAAGGCCTGGTATAGGACATAGACAACACAAATGAAGTAAACCGTCAGGATAAGGATGTCAGTGGTACCCATGCGCTAAGCTAAGCAGCAAACAGATTCAGACTGTGTGGCAAGAAAAGCTAATCCGACATAAGCATAGACTGCTTTTTGCCTCTTGGCTGCTAATACTGAGTTTCGTTAAAAGCCTGATCAGTGTGGGGCGCTAACTGCCCCCTATCGATATACTGGCATCTGATCCGCGTTGAGGCGGCTCCAGTAGTCCTCCAGACTGATGGCTACCTGGCCCGACAAGAGTAATCCCCCCAGCATACTTGGGAACGACATGACAAATAGCATCATGTCGCTAAAAGCCAGAATAGCGCCAAGGTCGTTCACTGCCCCTAAAAATGCACAGACAATGAAGATGAATTTGTAGAGGAGGATGGTGCGATCTCCAAACAGGTAAATCCAGCATCGTTCGCCATAGTAAGACCAGGAGATCATGGTGGAGAAGGCGAATAGGCAAACCGCCACCGACAACAGAATGGGAAACCAATCCATTACAGAAGCGAAGGCAGCTGCGGTCAGGGTAACGCCATTAAGACCTGCAGCAGAGGACCCCATGTAGGCGCCTGTGACGATACACACCAGGCCAGTGATATTGCAGATAACAACCGTGTCTATAAAGGGTTCCAGCAAAGCCACAATCCCTTCCCGTACGGGTTCATCAGTGCGGGCGGCGGAATGGGCTATCGCAGCCGATCCCACCCCAGCTTCGTTGGAGAATATCCCTCGTCGGATACCCTGCGCCATAACCCCGAAAAAGCCACCCTCGGCCGCCCGGGGGTTAAGGGCTGATTGAAAATCGTGTTGAAGGCGTTGGGAATCTCATCTGCGTGAACCCAGAGAACCCATAAGGCGGCAAGGATGTAGATCCCTGCCATGATTGGTGTAATCGCGCCAGCTACCGCACCAATGCGACGAATCCCACCAATGATCACTAGCCCGACAAAAGCCGCGATCGCCAGCCCATAAACCCAGCGATGGTTCGTAAAAAAGGGATCAGACTGGCGATTGCGACGTAGGACTGATTGACCTGGAACATATTTCCGCCACCGAAAGAAGCCACAATACAGATTAGGGCGAAGGAAACGGCAAGCATCTGTCCCAGCGGCTTCAACCCCATTTCTGCTAGTCCCTGAGAAAGGTAGTACATCGGTCCACCAGCGATAGTCCCGTCTGGACGCACAACCCGATATTTTTGACCTAGGGTGCATTCTACAAACTTACTTGTCATACCCAGCAGTCCCGCCAAGGTCATCCACAGCAATGCACCGGGGCCGCCAAGTTGAATGGCGATCGCCACCCCTGCAATGTTGCCCAATCCGACGGTGGCGGATAACGCCGTAGCCAGCGCCTGAAAGTGGGTTACCTCCCCCGGCTCATCGGGGTTATCGTAACGGCCCATTACCACAGCGATGGCGTGGGGAAAGGCGCGAATATTGATGAAAGCCATGCGCAACGTGAAGAAGATCGCCCCACCCATTAGCCAGAGCACCACCAAGGGCAAACCGTAAATACTGAGGAATAGCGTCTGTTCCAGTACTGCTAAAGCGTTAGCAAATACCTCATCCATCCCGCTTAGGAATGGGGTGATGTCAAGGCGGTTGAGAAAGGATTGGGCGAGCAATGGGGTGGCTGATTGATCAGCTCCGACTAAAGCAGACACACTCCCTTGAATCGGTAATTCCGGCAGATCAGCGTTAGAGAGCAAAGCAAATTGCATAGGTAACAGCGCCAGAGTTTAACCGTCGAAAATATAAATTTCGTTCAATTACCCATTATAAAAAAATGTTAAGCCTAGCGACCTAACAGCCCGAGTCAAGCAAATGCCGGGATTACTTCTCATAGGCATCGGAGTGCTTCTCATCTTGTTCTCAATTGACCACTCTCCAAAACTAGACTGGGATCATTTCTTTGAGAGGATAGATCTCCGTTGCTGGGAGTTTTAAACGAATACAAGAATTATGAGA
>JAKSDM010000114.1 GCA_022360135.1 Pseudanabaenales cyanobacterium
AAGCAGTTGCGATCGGGATGGTGGCGGCAGGGCGGATTGCTGTGGAAATGGGGCTTTGGGAAGAGGACGCGACTCAACGGCAATTTGAGCTGATTCAAAAAGCTGGCTTACCTACCCAGCTGCCAACAGAACTCGATATCGAGGCCATTCTGGAAGCTTTGACGGCAGACAAAAAGGTAAAAGCGGGGAAGGTAAGATTTGTGCTGCCTACCCGGATTGGTCAGGCGACAGTCACGGATCAGGTAGCGTCTGAGGTGATTCGCAGGGTGTTGGGGGGAATGCAATTGTCGTGATTGACTGTGCTTTGGGGATTGTTGATGGGGAAAGGGTGTGGGGTGTGGGGTGTAGGGGGAACAAAAATTTTGAGTTTTAATTGCCTAAAGGCTAAAAGCAGTGATTGATTATTGATGATCAATTTGGTAACTGACTGGGGAAGATCATAGAATTGATAATCCAGTTCAGTTATTGAGTTTATTGCTGTCTTATGCAGACTCGGGCTTCGCGAAGTGATTCTCAGCAGAATCGCCCAGTTTCTTCTGTCGCCAACTTAGAGTTTCCAGTTCGTACGGCTTCTGTCTGTCGGACGACGGGTGAAACAGATGTGCAGGTAAGCCTTACTATTGACGGTCAAGGGGATTGTAAGGCAAATACCGGGATCCCTTTTCTGGACCATATGCTGCATCAAATCGCCTCCCACGGACTGATTGATCTGGATGTTCGGGCGAAGGGGGACCTGGAGATTGACGATCACCATACCAATGAAGATGTGGGGATTACTTTAGGGATGGCTTTGCATCAGGCGCTGGGCGATCGCAAGGGGATAGTCCGCTTTGGCCATTTCCTGGCTCCCTTAGATGAAGCCCTGGTGCAAGTATGCTTGGATTTTTCTGGTCGGCCTCACCTCAGCTATGGCCTGGAGATTCCCACCCAGCGAGTCGGAACTTATGACACTCAGCTTGTACGAGAGTTCTTCGCGGCGGTGGTGAACCACAGTCAAATGACGCTGCATATTCGCCAACTAGAGGGTATTAACTCCCACCACATTATCGAAGCCGCCTTCAAGGCGTTTGCTCGGGCGATACGCATGGCGACCGAAGTTGATCCCCGTCGAGCGCATATGATTCCCAGTTCTAAAGGGGTGATTTGATGACAAATGACAAAAGAACTAAAAGTAAAGCGGTTTAAGGAGATCCAATGCAATTATCATCCCGGCTTGAAGGGCGCGTTGCTGTCGTTACAGGGAGTACTCGCGGCATTGGTTTAATTATCGCCAAATCCCTGGCTGCGGCAGGGGCCAACGTTGTGTTCTGTTCCCGTTCGAGTACTGCGGTTGAGGCCGTCTATCCACAGTTGACCGACTTCCCAGATAGTCAGGTGATGGGAGTTGAGTGCAATGTAGCCGATTTCGATCAGGTGGAAATGCTGGCTGAGAAGACCCTTGAACGGTTTGGCAAAATCGATATCTGGTTCAACAATGCGGCGGTTAATCGCTATTTTGGGCCAGCGCTTGATGTCCCCGCCGCCCATTGGAAAGAGGTGATCGACACCAACCTGAATGGGACTTACCATGGCACAATGGTCGCCCTCAAGCACATGCTACCGCGCAACCAAGGGAAAATCATCAATTTGCTGGGGGCGGGAGCCACCGATAGTCCAGCGGACTCCTACTTAAGCGCCTACGCCACCTCGAAAGCCGCCGCGCGTCGCTTTACCCTTGTGGTAGCGGAGGATTATCGCCAGACAGCGCTTTCCATTTTAGGGCTGAATCCAGGGCTGTTCGCCACTCACTTGACGACCAAAATTGAACCCCTGAATGATGAGGCGGTTAGACGAATGAAGATACTGGACTTCGGCTTAAACTGGTTGACGACATCGCCGGAAGCCATCAGAAAGACAGCTGTCCGCATCGCCTCTGACGCCACCAATGGTAAAACCGGGAAGATATACCGATGTTGGCCCGACCTGCTATCGAATTTTCAGAGATATAGGGCTAAAGAAAATGGATCGAATCGGCTGGACAAAGAATGAGGGTGAGGGATTGGTGTGCAAATGGTTATCTATCTATAAAATCCTGCCATCACGTCCATGAATTACAATCTCTACACTTTGCTTGCGACTGATATCGCGAGCAAATTCTACAGCATCTCCCTTCGTCGAGAAGACTTTAATAGCTTTAGTTGCGCTATCTCTCTTTATAGCCCATCCTCCTGATGGCCTAGGGACAATATGATGAACTCGATGGGGTTTTGCCTGTGCTTTGACCATGGAGATTAAACAGATCTGGATTGTGATGGTATTTATTCTAACTGGGGATATATAAACTGCGAAAGAAGCAGGGGCAATGGAGCGGTATAACGGTCCCAATCGCCCGTCGCAGATAACCTCGAACGCTCAACAGATAACTCCTCAACGGTCGGTGTGCATTGGGGTTGTTATGCGGTGCCGCTGGCGTATATTTTAAGGCGGGAAGCCTTACGGGGAAATGGTTCGAGCCCACAAAGGCTGCAGCCGATTTTGGGGTTAAATTTTCCCGGCTTAAGTTATACGCC
>JAKSDM010000544.1 GCA_022360135.1 Pseudanabaenales cyanobacterium
ACATCAACCAAGACACCAACCAAGACACCAACCAAGACACCAACCAAGACACCAACCAAGACATCAACCAAGACATCAATGGACGCTTCCTCTCAGGCGACTCTAGTTGCTCAGGAGAAGGGGCAGGATTTTTGGCAGGCGATTCGCACCGCCATGGCGGCCCAGAATCAAGCGCCTGCCATTGTCTCTGTGGATCGAACGGGTAAATTACCGCTGTCATTCGCCCAAGAGCGCCTATGGCTCTTGGAGAAACTCAGACCCGGCAGTGGTCTCTATAACCTTTCCTACACATTTCAGTTGGTAGGAGCGCTCAACCCAATCGCCCTCGATCAGAGTTTGGCGGCCATCCTGAAACGCCATGAAGCGCTGCGGACCTGCTTTGCCGAAGTGGCGGATCAACCGATGCAGATCATTACTCCAGATTTGAGGGCGCCGCTCCGGGTCATTGACTTACAAGCTGTTCCAGCCAATAGACAAGAGACTGAAGCCATCCAGTTAGTCAGTCAAGAGATTGACTGTCCATTCGATCTAAACCGCGCCCCTTTATTGAGGGCTGTTCTGATCAAGCTCAGTGAACAGACGCATATCCTTAGCTTATGTGTTCACCACATCGTGTTTGACGGTTGGTCTGAGGGGGTGTTTTTCCAAGAATTGACCACGCTTTACCAAGCCTTCCACCACAACCAACCCTCCCCACTCTCCGATTTATCGGTTCAATATGTTGATTTCGCCGTTTGGCAGCGGGAATGGCTGCAAAGGGGCGTATTGACCACCCAGCTCAAGTATTGGCAACAGCAGTTGGCGGGATGCTCACCTATCAATTTACCCACAGATTATAAGTCTTCTCCCTCCCCTAGCTGGCACGGAACCCGTCAAACACTGACCCTCTCTAATCATTTAACCGAATCCCTCAAAGACTTTTCTCGGCAGGCCGGAACAACCCTATTTACAACCTTGTTAGCCGCTTTTCAGACCCTGCTTTATCGATATGTTGAACAGGATGAGATTCTGATTTGTTCACCGATCGCGGGCCGTAATCGGTCTGACATTCAGCCATTGATTGGATATTTTAACAACATCCTGCCGTTACGCTGTAACGTGTCTGGCAATCCCAGTTTTAGAGAATTCCTGGATCAAGTACGCTCGGTTACACTCAGCGCCTTTGAACATCAAGACACACCGTTTCAGCTGTTGGGAGATTTACCAGATGTCAATCTTGCCGCCCTCTCACGAGTGTTATTCGCCCTACTCAATACCCAGAATCAACCCCTGCAACTTTCGGGTTTAACCGTCAAACCAATTAACTTGCCGGGGAAGACCGCTGATTTTGATCTGTCATGTTTTTGGCAAGAAAAGAGAGGCCAGTTAACCGCCGCACTAGAATACAGGACCGATTTATTTGATCACCAAACTATTACTGAAATTCTGAAGAATCACCAAGCTTTGTTAGAAGGGATTGTGGCTGATTCCGACCAATCGTTGTTATCGCTACCGCTAATCGCGCCCGTTAAAGCTAGACCAACGGTTCATCCAGCTAATCCACAACCCGCCTCAGCGGTAAAATTATCCCCACAGACTGATACTGAGCGTCAAATGACTCAGCTTTGGCGGGATGTGCTGGGAGTGTCGTCTGTAGGTTTGACGGACAACTTTTTTGAGTTGGGGGGGACATCCCTGTTGGCCTTGCAGTTATTCAACCAAATCCGAGAGACCTTTGGCGTCAATTTACCGCTGGCCACATTGTTGCAGACTCCCACCCTCCAGCAACTATCTGAGGTATTGCAGCAGGCGGCGACGCCTGTCTCCTGGTCTCCACTAGTCGCCATTCAGCCCAAGGGGTCAAGACCCCCCTTCTTTTGCATTCATGGAATTGGGGGGAATGTTCTCTATTTTCGGGACTTATCCCGCCGCCTGGGAACCGACCAACCCTTTTATGGCTTACAAGCCCATGGACTGAATGGCGAAGACCCCCCCTTCTGCCAAATTGAAGAGATGGCGACTTTTTATATTCAAGCTATCCGGGCTCACCAGCCAGAGGGGCCGTATTTTGTGGGCGGTCACTCCTTCGGGGGAATGGTGGCCTTTGAGATCGCGCAACAACTGGTTGCTCAGGGTCAACAGGTCGCCTTACTGGCCATCATTGATCGGCAAGGTCCCCGGTTGGTGTATGACAGGGCGCCAACCGTTTGGGATCGGATTCAGGTGAAGTTGAACAATCTCGCTGAAATGGACCGACGCGGTCAGTTGGCCTATCTCAAAAAGGAGATAGTTGATAAGGTGACTCACTTCAGTGGAAGGCTGTTTCCTACCCTTTACCAACGCCGGTTAGAGCGGCGTCCCAAATCTACGACTGATATTATCCGGAGAGCCCACTGGAAAGCCTTAGAGCGTTATCAGCCAAACGTTTATCCTGATCATCTAACCTTGTTTCTGTCTAAGATTAAACGGATTCAAGCCCATTGTGATCCTCTATTCGGTTGGCGAGGAATGGCCTTGAAAGGGGTAGATGTTCAGGAGATTCCAGGGAGCCATCTTGGAATTTTAAAGGAGCCGAATGTTCAAGCATTAGCAGAAAAACTATCCGCTTGCATAGACCAGGCGATCGCTAGGGACTTAGCCTAAGCGCCCTTATGATCAGCCCCCTTATTATCAAGGGGGCAAGGCGAAAAAGCAGGGTATGGTCAAGCGAGCGGGGGAAGCTGGGGAGGCAGAAGCAGGTAGAATGAAAATGTTTAGCTGCCCAGACCCTCATGGCGACCCCTGCGCATTCGGTCATCCAGTCCTTTTATCAAGCGGTCAACCGTAGGGATATTCCAGCCGCAATGGACCTGGTTGATGACGACTGCCTTTACCAGGACCTCAATTTTCCTCAGCCCTTCCAAGGCAAAAGAGCTGTCCAGCAGCTGCTAGAAGACTCTTGCAAAGGCATACCAGATGACTTGCAATTCGTCATTGACGATATCACCATTGGAGATCCCCTGGCAGTCGGGGTGCTCTGGCATGTTGAGCTGGACGGCGCCCCCTTTCCCAATAGCCGAGGGGCGAGTTTCTATCGCTTGTCCGAGAAAACCGGAAAATTAGCCCTCGCTCGCGATCTGGTTGAACCTCCCTTTAAACCGGGTAGCGCCGCCTTCTTTATGATTCGGTGGGTGACGCCGCTGATACGGCGACAATTGCAGCGTCAGCAGCAAAATAGCGCAGCTGCGATCGCCCCCTCAGATCAAGCTGGACGGACTCAGCGCGGAATCTCGGTAATGCTCTGGGTGGTTTCGGCAGCGTATATTTACCTCCTCTTACTCTCTCCTCCCGGACAGTTTGTTCCGGGAGAACCGGCCTGGGCGATTCAACCCGAAACTCTGCAGGAGGTTTTGGATGAGTCAACTAACTTCTTTTTTATCTTGCCTATTTTGAATGCAGTCGGGATTACTTTCACCAAAGCGCCCATTGTCCACCCGCTGACGGAGGCTCTCTTCAATTTTGCCGAAGCCTGGATCTTCATGTTTCTGCCGCTGCTATTGGCTGACCGCAGGGGACGCGACCTCCCCCAGGTGGCTATTTGGGGGATGGCGATGTTCCTCACCAATGCCTTTCTGGGGCCTTACATGGCGCTACGGGCGATGGCTCCCTTGCCGCAAGCGCAGGAGGAGAACAGTCAAAAGGGTTGGTTGGCTCGCGGCTTCGGCTGGGTAGGGTTGATCGTGGGCGCGATCGCCCTGGTGTGTTTTTTGATCGGTAGACCTGAGTTTGGCGACCTAACGGAGCGAGTGCAGTACTTTGGCGAACACCTGATGACGAGCCGAGTGACCTTAGCCTTCTGCGTTGATCTTGTCCTGTTCGCCCTCTTCCAGGCAGTTCTCTTAGGCGCTTTGGAACCTTCAGGCAGCAAGACGCGCTGGCTGCGATTCATTCCTTTCTGGGGTCTCGCTATCTGGCTGATTATCTGATTCACTGTTCGGTTTTGCAGGCCAAACGAACGACCACGATCGCGATCGCCCCCAAAACAATCGCCACTAATCCTGGCGCTAGCCGTTCGCTCAAGATTCCCATCCGCGCATAAAACGATAGCTTGCCCGTTTCCCAGTAAACCCAGTCATCTCCCAATTGACTTGCCAACCTCAGATTTCCTGAAATCATCAGAACAATGCCATTACCCGTCGCCGGATTCACTCGCAAGGTATGCCCCAACGCAGGCGAGTTCCCACCATCATGACCCACCACATAACCACCCGCATCATTCTCAACGTAAAGCATATGACCTAATCCCCATCCCCAGATGTTATCAGTCCCTGGCTGGGGCCTCATCATCT
>JAKSDM010001519.1 GCA_022360135.1 Pseudanabaenales cyanobacterium
CCGCCACACAAGCAGCCACATATTCACCCACACTGTGACCCAAAACAGCTTTCGGTTGGATGCCCCAGGATCGCCACAGTTGATACAGAGCGTATTCAAGCGCAAACAAAGCGGGTTGGGTGTAGGCAGTCTGATCTAATGTGGAATCCTCGCCTTCTCTGGGATAGAGCACCTCTAGCAAAGGTTTGTCCAGATAGGCGTTCAAGATCTCAGCACAATGCTCTAGGGTCTTTTTGAAGATGGGTTGCGTCTCGTACAGCCGCTGTCCCATGCCCAAATACTGGGATCCCTGTCCAGTGAACAGAAAGGCGATCTCAGGCGGCGGCTCAGCTGCTTGGCCCCAACTCACTCCGACTGCCTCTTCTCGGCTCACAAAGCGGCCTAATTTTTCCACGAGCTCCGCCGTGGAGGCCGCCACCACTGCTAATCGCTGCACAAACTGATTTCTACCTGTATTAGCACTGAAACATAGATCCGCCAAGACTAATTCCGGGCGCTCCGAAATTTGGCGGCAGTAGCGTTGGCACAACTCCTCCAAGGCGGCGGACGTAGCTGCCGACAAACTCAGCAGATGCACTGGACGCTCAGCTACCTGGCTGATCTCAGGTGCCACTGAAGTCGGAGCCTCCTCCAAAATGACGTGGACATTGGTGCCACTGAAGCCAAATGAACTCACGCCAGCTTTGCGCAACCCAGACTTGCTCTCTGGCCAAGTTCTGGGTTGGGTGGCGACTTGTAAACCGACCCAATCAAAGTGAGGGGTAGGTTGCTGCAGATGCAGGTGGGCCGGCATCACCCCATGCCCCAGGGCTTGCACAACCTTGATCAACCCGGCTATGCCTGCCGCCGCCTCCAGATGACCAATATTGGTTTTGACTGAACCCACCCACACCGGTAGCTCAAATGGCCGCCCTTCTAGCATCACTTGCTTCAACGCCCTCAACTCAATCGGATCCCCTAGAGCCGTTCCGGTTCCATGCGCTTCTACATAGTCAATCTCCGCCGCCGCCACCCCTGCAGCCATCAATGCCGCCCGGATCACCTGCTGTTGGGCTAATCCGCTCGGGGCCGTCAGCCCATTGCTGCGACCATCTTGATTCACCGCCGAGCCTCGAATCACTGCCTGGATAGGATCCCCGTCCCTTAAGGCATGGGACAATCGCTTCAGCAGAATCACCCCACATCCTTCTCCCCTGACATAGCCATCGGCGGCGGCGTCGAAAACTTTACACCGACCATCA
>JAKSDM010001411.1 GCA_022360135.1 Pseudanabaenales cyanobacterium
ATCTAAGCTTAGTTCTGGAACCGTAGGGACAACAGAAACTGAGTTGGCTGTTGTAGAAGCAGGAGCCGTATAGTGATATTCGCCATCTGCTCCTAAAGTCCAACCGCTCCCTTTTTCAAAATCGCCATGGAGCAGATCGTTGCCGCCGCCGCCAGACAGAATATCATTCCCTGCCCCACCCGCGATTAAGTCTAGACCCGCTTCGCCACTGAGCCAAAGATCATTGCCTTCATAGCCTTGAATCTCGTTATTGAGATCTTCGCCAATGAGGACGTCACTATAGATACTGCCTTGCAAGACGTTATTGATAGAAGAATTAGATTGAGAACCCATGATAGTTACTATGGCGTTACAGCAGAAGTGGCGATCACCACCTGTTCGCGCAATTGCAATTGGTGATGACAACCTGAACTCATCCGGACAACAGAAAGCCCAGCTCAAGAATGAAGGGACTTACTTCATGTCGGCCAAAAACTTGAGATAGTAGAAGCAGACATCGGTAGAAGTCGAATCAATGTATCTCTTATTACCATTATTCCCCTGAAAAATGGCGGAGATCATGATAGATCTAACTAACTTTCTATACCTGATACTCTGTATTTCAACTTAGGGAAAGTTCTATATTTCACTGAGGTAACACTCTGCTTATTAATCTTTTACAGGTTACAAAGTCCTATTTTTAAGGCTTATGGGAGTTTTTCCCGCCAACAGATTCTTGATAGAGTCGCTGTATTTAGAATATCTGCTCAGAATTCGATATTTAGAATTGAGCCCGTATTTGCCCAGTAATAGACCGGTTATTAAAAGCACTACCACCAGTTTGACTAACCACATTACTGAAGGCATAGCCTAAATCTATCGCTAGCGTATCCAATACTTGAACAGAACATTTGCCGCCGTAACTGTAGGCTGATGTCCATTGCCCTGCTAACCGTTGTCGACCCCAAGAGGCTGCTACTCGACAGTCCAGCCAGTCAAAGACCTGATCTTTCCAGGCAACTTCGCCATTGGCGACTAAAAAATCAGCGGGTGAAAAATAGCCACTCGTGGATTCTAGATTCTCCTGGTAGCTCCAATTAAAAACGTTGGCGGCTAAGGAGAAGTCGCCAAATGTTTTTTCTAACCGACTAAAAGACTGTTGCTCAAGGTTACCATCGTTGTAATGTCCCCAGCGCACAAGCGAAAAGAAACTGAGATCAGGGGCAATTTGCCAAAACAAATTAGGGCCGTATCGCCAGTATTTTATCTGGTTATTCAGAGTTGTTGCATTGAATTTATAGGTCTCGTGTTCCACAAAAAAGGAGAGTGTGGCTTGTTTCCACACTGGAACCGAGGTGCTGGCGTCAAGATTAATTTCTATGGGTAATCGATTAAAGAGATCTACGCCACCGCCAAGCGTCGTGGTAAAGTCCCCCATTTTACGGGTCCAGGCTACTTTAATCGGAATATTGTGGACTGAGGCGACATCCGGTTGAATAAAGCTGTTGAAGCCTGTAGTGACGGATAGGCGATCGCTGTTCGGTAATACCCCCGTAATTGTGGGTTCAAAAAAGCGATTGTTCTGGCCAAAATTACTGAAATCATCCGAAAAATTAACCGTTAACCCGTCAACCTCCCAAACCGGGATAAAGGGATCTTCGTCGGTTGTGGGTTCTAGCGGTTCTGGCTCTGGTTCTGGCGGTTCTGGTTCTGGTTCTGGCTCTGGCGGAATGTAAAGGCCAGGGTTCAGATTTTCTGGAGCTGCTAGATAGGGGATATAGGGGATGTCGGCTGGATCGAAATGCTCGAGGTAAGCCTGTTGAACTGTTTGCTGTATGGCAGAGGATGGTGGGACCGGATTGATCAAGATAGATGCAGAGGTCGCCACTGGATCGAGAATGTCTAACTTAGGAATATCTGACTCGGGAATAATGGATTGTCCCCATGCCGATGAAGTCGTTACTCCTCCAATCAGGCTGATCAAGAAAGCTGGACTCCAACCCCAAGGGGAGTAAAGCATTCTCATTACTTTTCGGTAGCAAAAGCCAAGCAAAAGCATTTACTCCGCAAAACCGCTTGAATCAACCTCTCGAAAACATAGCACCTTTAAGAAAAAGTAATATATTTCAGTGCAAACAATGCATCTGGGAGGCTGATTGAGACAGATCTAACCATTTAGCGAACTGACAAATATTTTTATGTAGATTGAGTAAACCCTCTTGTTTGTTTAGCCCCTTCAGAGGGAAAACTCAATACTGAGCAATTTCGTCGAGTTCTGCGAGGGCTACACTCAACCTAATAGATTTGAATAACTTTGGGACTTTTGCCAGTGATTCTAGATATCTTCTCCCTGGTAAGGGAAAACTTTTGTATGCCAGTTTCTAACTCAAAATAGCCTGGTAATCATTAAGGAAATATGTACTCAGTAACAGGCATGAAAAGTCCCCAAACATTTTCATCGAGATAGCCAGTTTTACTTCACTTTCTAATAGGCAATGAGCAGCTTTATCGGTCATCTTGAACAGCACTCACCGATGAGGAATATTCGGATTCGCCTGCGCGCCCGTACCTTACTGTTTCGGTATTTGGTGCTAGTTAACTCAATACTTGGGGCTTGGTATCTCCATTGGCGCTTGATGTACTCCCTCAATATGGAGGTGTTATGGTTCTCGATTCCCCTGCTTTTGGCGGAAATGTATATGTTTGTAGGGGGAATACTATTTTTGACGGGACTTTGGCGACCCATTGAACGCCAAGTTCGCAACCTTTCCCAACTGATTCCTACCCTACCTGAGGCCGACTATCCCACAGTGGATGTGTTTATCACCTGCTATAGCGAACCGCCAGATATGGTCGAAGCCACTGCCCGTGCTGCTCTTCAAGTGGATTACCCGATCACGAAACTCAGAGTATATATTCTAGATGATGGCGCCTCTCAAGACATGCGGGCTATGGTCGAGCGCCTTTGCCTACAAGACTTGCAGTCATCCGCGTTGCAACTTGCGGCAGACCGTCTAGAGGCTGAACGGTACCGCTTAGCCAGTCGTTTGGAACAGATACAGCATTTACAGAAGGATCTGACGGATGTTGAAGGACAACTCAATTCCCAACGTCTTCAAGTGAAAAGTAAATACGATGAGTTAACTCAGGTTATGGCTTGGTTTGACGCCATGAGGCATCCAATCATTCCTGATGATGCCTGGTTTGCTTGCCAGACGATGCTGGGAGAGGGATTTGATAATGCAATTTGCCATGCTCACAAGCAACTGCCCCCAGAGACTCCAATTGAACTAGAAATCGTCGTAATCAATTACGCCATCATCCTGCGTGTTTGGGATCAAGGTTCCCCCTTTGATTTTGCAGGGCGGTTACAAACGTTGCCCGATGAGATCGATAAAGATGCTGAGCGAGGACGGGGGCTCAATATTTTAAGCGAACTTGCAGACCATCTTGCCTATGTCCGCACTTCAGATGATCGTAACTGCCTCGTGATGGTGAAGGAATTCGCCCCCCAGAATGCGAAGGATAACACTCAACTTTGGCAAAAAACTGGATATGTACAAAGTCTTCGGCAACTACTGTTGTTGAGCCAGCCAGAGCATACAACGACGACTGCAGTGCTTTACTCCGAAGTCCAGAAACTGGAACGACAAATTGATGCAAAAACCCAAGCAATGGCTGACTTAGCCCGCTGTCGCTATATCGCCCGAGAGAAGCCTAAAGGTAGACCTCACCACGCTAAAGCAGGCAATATCAACCATGCAATTTTCTGCGGTGAAACCCAAGGACAGTTTATCTTAACCCTGGATGCAGATCATATTCCCAAACCGCAGTTTCTTCAGCGAGTACTGCCGAACTTTTTCAGATTTAACCTAGAACATGGCCGCTACGAGTTCAACCAGGTGGCTTTTGTCCAAACTCCTCAGGCATTTTATAACTTGCCCAAAGGAGATCCCTTTGGACATGACGCCCACTTTTTCTACGGTCCGATTCAGCAGGGAAAAGATGGCATGAATGCTGCGTTTTATACGGGCACGAATGCTGTCTTGCGGCGTGAAGCATTAGTCAGTATGGGTTTGCAACACTTCGCCGAAGATTTTGAAGCAGATGAGGGGCGGCTCGAAGAATTTGAAATGATTGGCGGCCTCTCTAGCATCAGTATCACAGAAGACATGAATACGGCTATGCGCCTTCACTCCACTGGTTGGCGTTCAGCGTATCACCACGAAATTTTAGCAGAGGGCCTAGCTCCTGATGATCTTAGCTCAACCTTGACACAGAAGCTGCGTTGGGCTCAGGGGACTATCCAGGTGCTTACTCGAGATAACCCTCTGGTCAAGCCAGGTCTGACTTTTGGGCAGCGGCTGCAATATTTCCAAACGATGTACAGCTACTTTGCGGGATTCTTTGTGGCCGTATTTTTAGCCTGCCCGATCATAGCTTTTTTCACAGGCTTAATCCCGGTTAGTAGCTACAGTGCGGAATTCGCCTTGCATTTTATCCCTGCCTATATGCTCAATCGGTTGACCCTAATGGCTGCCAGTTGGGGCGTTCCCGGGCGGGAATTATGGCGCAATGAACAGTATGCCATTGCCCTCTTCCCGCTTCAGATCCAAGCTGTTTGGAGCGTGCTAGCGGGTAAAAACATCAAGTTCCAGGTTACCCCGAAGCAGCGTCAGTCAGGGGTCTATTTCGGGCTTGTTCGAATACAGTTGATAGTTTTTTCCCTAACGATAGTGGGGATAGGATGGGGACTCTTGCAATTAGTGTTAGGCAATTGGTCTGATCCTTGGACTTATGTCATCAACGTTAGCTGGAGTTGTTATCACTTGGCGTTGTTGTGGGTGATTATCCGAGCTGCCTCTTGGCAGCCAGAAAGAAGTCCTCAGCTTGCTTAAAGCCCAAATTTTCAATTAGACATCCATACTTTCTTCTTAGGAGATCCTTATGACTGCAATCGTGAAAACTCTTGAGCCGACAGGCATGTTGGACGGCGCCACGACCAATGAGCTGAAGAACCAAGTAACGGATTTAATTCAGCAGGGTGCTGACATTGTACTGTTGGATATGAAAGACGTGACCTTTATGAACAGTTCTGGTATTGGCGCTTTGGTGGCTATTCTCAAAATAGTGCGGGCCAAGGGAAAGCAACTCTATCTTTGTGGACTCACTGATCAGGTCAAGATGATTTTTCAGTTAACCAAGATGGATCGGGTTTTCAAACTCTTTCTTGATTCAGGAGAATTTGAAACAAAAGTACTGATGACCGGAGCATAACTACCAACTACCGAAGTCTTACGGGAAAGCTCCTTATGCTCTTACGACGACTAAAACCCAAGCACGGCTGTCCCCATGAGCAAGTTAGTCATCTTTCGCACCAGCATCAACAAGAGATGAACTTAGCTCAAAGAAGATCTAGTCTACTTTGAGCTAAATTGCTTGATGGTAGAGAGGAACAGTCTCACAATCCTGATACAGCTGCCGCCATAGCGATTAGGACAGCAATCATATTGTTCAGATAAGCCCGATAATTTGTTCGTGGAGACGTTGCCTGCAACGTCTCCACGTACTTATTCGAACGTCTACTATTCCTTTCAACAATGGTGGGATGACGGTGTCTGGAAACGCATTCATGCCCATTTAGTGCAATGGGTGCGCGTGAGCGAAATCATCCCACCACTCCCAGCGCCGGGTCCCTAGATTCCCAATCTGTGCCGACTGCGGTCATGGTAAGACGAAGCCGTGGGTTACAATGCGGGCAAGAAAATCAAAGGTCGCAAGCGCTTTACGCTCGTGGACACGTTTGGCTTGCTGATCGCGGTGAAGGTGGTTGCCGCCAGCACCCCCGAGCGAGACGAGGCTAAACAATTACTGGGTAAAGTCCATCAGGAGCGTCAACGATTAACCTTCTCGATCACCTTTCAGAGGTTCTAACCGATTTGCTGGCGGAGCACGAAGGTCTTGAAGGGTCTCTGCTCGGTTCATCATACGCAACTTTCGCAATGCTACCTGCTGAATGTCAAATGGCAACTTACGTGAATGCTGGCGTTCAAAGATTTTTTGAGTTTCTTTATCTTTGAATGTTCGTATTACACTTAGTTATGACACATTAGGCTTATAGCCTATAAAGCGATACGTTAAACATCAAGGGGACAGAGCTTTATGAATCTGTTCAGGAAGTCACTTTCTATAGAGCCCATTTGAGATCTTTGAGCTTTTACGCGAAAATACCAGGTAGCGTCTACTCCAAGTACCATGGTCTATTCAAGCAGTCTGACTGATTCAGAATGGGAAATCCTCGAGCCTCTGTTGCCAGAAGTGTTGCCCCCGAAGAAAAAGACTCGTCC
>JAKSDM010000051.1 GCA_022360135.1 Pseudanabaenales cyanobacterium
AGCCGACAAATGGCCGCCCTTACCGCAATTCACGATCTCGTGCGTAAAGAATCTCAATTTATAATAGCCACACACTCGCCAATTCTGATGGCTTATCCAAACTCCAAAATTCTGATGCTTAGTAAAGAGGACATTTCGGAGGTATCGTATGAAGAAACTGAACATTTCATGATTACGAGGGACTTCCTCAACCGATACCCATTAATGCTTCGGCATCTGCTGGACGATAGCGACGCCTAACTTGGGAGAGTGGAAAAAAACCTGAGGAAAGTTTGCAGTCAAGATAAACTAATACCCGTGATCCTGATAATGCCACGCAGAGAAATTCACTCTAATAAGAGTTTATTAATTAACTGTTTTCTTCCTGGAAAAATTGAGTGATTAGTTAGGTTAACAACAAACTGACAACTACAATCTTTACACTGACGTTTAGGTTTGCCATTATGAATAGAAACATTCTTGATGGTGTGGTCCACTCTATCTCTACTACCCACTACTGCCTGCCTTCGTCGCCAATACGGCTTGCCGCAAATTCCCCTGGTGTTCGCTCAAATAGCGCTCTCCGGCGGCTGCATCCATTCCAGTCCAATGCATTAGCAACGCTAGCTTTACCCGTTGACCGCTGCTGGCCAGGAGTACAGCCGCCTCTTGACGATTGAGGTCAGTCAGGTCAGTGAGGATGCGGAGGGCGCGATCGCGCAGCTTACTATTGGTCACAGATACATCCACCATGCGATTGCCGTAGACCTTGCCCAATTGCACCATTACCCCCGTAGAGAGAATATTCAGCGCCATTTTGGTCACGGTGCCTGCCTTCAGTCGAGTTGAACCCGCCAAGATTTCCGGGCCTACCAGCAGGCGAATGTCCATATCGGTCTCAGCCTGTACTTGATCAGCCGGAACACAGGCGATAAAAATTGTTGTGGCCCCCCGTTGACGGGCCGCCTCCAGGGCGCCGTGGACGTAGGAGGTGGTGCCCCCAGCTGTGACGCCGACGACCACATCTAAATCATGAACTTTGTGATGGGCGATCGCCGCAGCGCCGTCATCGGGTAAGTCTTCTAGCCCCTCAGAACTCCGTACTAACGCGGCAGCCCCTCCAGCAATAACACCTTGGACGAGTTCGGGCGGTGTACAGAAAGTAGGCGGGCATTCAGCTGCATCCAGAACGCCTAATCGCCCGCTTGTGCCTGCTCCCACATAGAACAGCCGCCCTCCCTTCCGCAGCGCTGTCGCTGTGAGTTCAATCGCCTGAGCCAGGGAAGTTCGGGCAGCCGAGATCGCCCTGATGGTTTGGGCGTCCTCTTGATTGAACAGATCCACTAGCTCCAAAGCCGATAATTGATCGAGGTTCTGACTATTGGAATTAGGCTGCTCTGTAAGCAAATGGCCTCGGTTGGAAGGGCCAATTGGGGCGGGCGGAGTTGATGGGATGGACTGATCCACAGCAAATTAAGAGGATGATAAGGAAATGACTCGCCTTAAGGCTCCTTTCTACAGTAATCCCTCTAGCTGGCGGCGGATGCGATTGAGTTCTTTCTCCGACATGGCGGATACGGATTCTGTCGCTGAATCGGCTTTGGCAACTTCGCCAGGTTTAGCATCTGGATCCCAATCCGTTTTTTCCAAATTGGTTTCTGGGGGCAACGCCAGGGTTCCCTCAGGCACCCGTATACATTCGTATCCAGCCCCCTGGCAGTACTCTTCAATTTCGGCAGAATCGAAAGCCTCCACCGAGGAATTGGGGAAATCCTGGGCTTCCAGCATGAGACCAAAGCGAGTCGCATCGTCTTCGTTCTCAAACATAAAAACGATATCGCGATCGCCCACTTTTTGCCCATAAATGCCTTCATTATCTGTGTGGGCATTAAATAGCAGCACAAAAACTTGCATAGCTTTAGATTAAATTGTTAGAACACGAATTTTTTCGTTCTATGTTTAGTGAGCAGGTTTTCAAAGACAGATTCTAACCCTAGTTCTTGAAGGAAAATTACCAGAAAGAATTAGATAATTTTCTTGATCTTTATAAAAATGGCGCATAGTTCGCTAGTATTTGGGTTGTTGTCAGATCAGGCATACTCGGAATAATCTATCTTGACTTAAACTAGACATAGCTGTGTAGGCCCCTCCATGCAAGATTAGGTGTGAGTTGGAAGATCATTGCCGAACCTGCTGACCAGTTGGGAAGCTGAGAATAATTCCTGGATATGCCTGCCAGGTTGAATCGATTGGGTCAGATCGATTGAGATGTGAGGGTTAGCTGATGAATTCGCCTAACTCCAGAAGGGAGCCACAGTCCCGTAAGGGCCGCCGTCGATTCTGGGTTGGCGCGGGTCTCGCGTTTGGCGCAGTTGTTGTTCTGGGGTTGGCTGGCGGCGCCTGGTGGGCTTGGATCTATGTCCATAAGCGGTTGTCTCCCAGAATTTCAGAATTCCTGACTGAGTTTTTAGAACGGCCGGTTGAACTGGGTCAGATAGAAAGGGTGTCACTCCATAGCATCCAAGTGGGTCCCTCAGCCATTCCGGCAACCCAGACCGATCCGGACGAAGTTTTTATCGAAGCCATCGAAGTTAAATTTAACTTGCTCAGGTTTCTCTTAACTGGCAAGTTACACCTCAATCTTGACCTGATTGGCTTTAAAGGATATCTGGAACAGAATCAAGCGGGTCAATGGCTGGATACGAAAATTGAGCTGCCTGAGCCGCCAGAGGAAGACCTTTACTTCGAAATTAAGCCAGGAACCATTCAACTTCAGGCGGGGCAGCTGGTTTTAGTTCCTTACGCTGAGTCAGAGAGTGAACCCATCCCCTTTTCCCTGGAGGAGATTGATGGCAAGGTGTCTTTTCAGGATCGGACGATTGCAGACCAGAAAAGACAGCAACTTGACATTGAAGTGCAAGGCGAACCTATCAGTGGGGGAAGCTTAAAGGCTCTAGGCGAGGTTCTATTGCCTGCAGGCGATGATGACGATCAGAGCAGCGCCCCAGAATCTACCGAAACTGCCTCTTCAGAATCAAGCCCGTTGGGAACTCTGGAAGCTAACCTGAACCTGCGGATTCAGGATTTGTCGTTAGTGGAGGCAGCCCCCGTAGCCATCGCTAGCACTCCATTAAAGCTTCCAGTGGAATTGCAATCGGGTGAAATCAATGGGGCTTTAGATATTAGCATTCGCCCCGAGCAACCAATTGACTTAAGGGGAACAGCCCGGATCAGCGATGCTTCTCTCACCACTGATGTCCTGGTCCAACCGGTTGAAAATATCAACGGCCAACTGCGGTTCAAACAATCCCTAATTACGCTGGAGAATGTCGTCGCTGACTATGAAGACATTTCAGCCAATGGAGAGGGCTCGATTCATCTAGAAGACGGCTACGATCTGATTGGACGGGTCGACTCAATCACGATTGATCAGGCGGTGGCGGCCATTGGTCAAACAACGCCTTTTTTCACTGAGGGGGACTATGGCGCGGAGATTCGGATTCAAGGACCGTTCAACCAACCCAAACTAACGGGTCGCGTCAATTCTCTGGATACAATTCTGATTGAGAAGGTGGAGTTGGCCGACGTGAGTGTGGACTTCACCCTATTGAATAGCCTTTGGCTGTCCTTAGATCGCATCCTGGCTATCCCTCCGGCAGGCGGCGAAATTTTGGGTCAAGGCCGATTTAAGTTTGCTGAGGGACAAGAACTATTTGTAGAAGCAGAAGGGCGAAATCTTCCAGCCGACGCCGTTGGTCAAGCCTATGGCTTATCGCCCCAAATTACCTTGGGGCGATTGGCTGGAGAGGCTGTGGTCTCTGGACCGTTGACTAATCTGCAAGCACTCCTGACTTGGACTGCGCCAGAGGCGATTTTCCCCGGCCAGGGTGAGGTAGAGGTGACATTTGCTGACCGGGTTGTCACCTTGCGTAACACGGTACTCCAGGTGGCGGGAGGAACTGTCAGCGCCACTGGCGTCATAGCCCAGGGAATATGGAATATGGACCTTCAGGGCAGTGGCGTTGAGCTGAGCCAATTTGCCCCAAATTTAAGCGGTTTAGCCAGCGCCAAATGGCAACTATCCGGCAGTCTGGACGATTTCAGTTTCGCCGGCATTCGTGGTCAGGGCTCTGTCACCCTGGACCAAGGCTTGGCCAGTCTCTCTCCCCAATTCGCCAATCTGAATCAACCCCTCAACGCTTTGCTTCGATGGGATGGACAACGAATTGAGGTGCAACAAGCCACTGCCGCAGGCATCTATGCCAATGGTTTCATCACGCCTCAACTAGAAGGAGAAGGCGCTCCCGATATTGCCGCCCTAGATCTGAATGTATCGGTTCAAGATTACGCCTTGGCGTCGTCGCCTTTTGCCCTTCCCAACGCTATTACCCTGAGAGGGACGGGCAATTTCACTGGGAGAATCACAGGCACGCCTAGCGCCCCCAACTTGTTAGGCTCACTTCAGGTTGAAGAGCTAGCGATCAATAGCCTAGAGTTTGATCCGCTACTGGCGGGCAATGTTCAGTTTTCCCTTGAGCAAGGATTCGATCTAGCTCTAGAGGGTCAGCCTGGTAGGATAGTTGGTCAGCCGGATCAGATTAGCGTCAATTATCGACAGAGTGATAGCGCCCGCGCTGACTTACCCGTGGGATCCCTCGATTTTCACATTGCCCTGGACGAAGCTTTGGCGCTAGGTCGGACTGAGCAGGAACAACTGCAGATTCAAGTGCGAAATTTCCCTCTGACTGCGTTTAATCCTTCACCCCAAGGGGTTCCAGGGTTTGGTCCAATCAGTGGGGTCGCCCAAGCTAACTTTGACATTAACCTGGCGGAAATTACGGCTGTTGGGGATGTGTTGATTGAACGTCCGAGTATAGGCTATGTCGCCGCTGATGTGTTCTCGGGCCAAATCAGCTACGCTGAGGGGACGGTTGCGCTCACCGGGGGAAGACTGGAGCGGGGTGAGAGCGAATATTTAGCGACTGCAAGATACAACCCAGGCGTAGACCCTGAGTTTTTGGGACGGATTAGGGTCAACCAGGGCAAAGTTCAGGATATTCTGGAAGCCCTACAGATCTATGAACTGCAAGATTTCGCTAGGGGATTGCGCCCTCCCAGTTGGGCTGGTTCTTTATCTCCAGCAGAAATAGAAGCCCGCTTAGCAACCACTCCAGCTGGGTTGTCCACAGCCCCTTTATTGGATCAATTGCGGCGCTTAGCTGAGATTCAGGCTCAACAGGAAATCCTGGCGGCCGAAGCAAAGGCCGCTCCTATTCCTCCCTTGAGTGAGTTAGTGGGCGGATTCGAAGGCGATATTAAATTCGCTTGGTCTTCCCGGTCGGGACCTTCAGCTGACTTTGATTTACAAGGTCAGGATTGGCGGTGGGGAGATGACTTGAGTGCGGATCACATGATCGCCAGCGGCAACTTTACAAACGGTATATTGACCTTGAATCCGGTTCGTTTGGAATCGGCTCAGGCAGAACCCGATAAGGTTTTCCTGGAACTCTCAGGCAGTGTAACCGCCCAACAAATTGATGATCAGGCGCTGGCTCTCAATCTTGAGGTGCAGAACCTCCCGGTCGGTCCTCTACAAGAGATTTTGAATCTGCCTATTGCCTTTGGCGGTGAACTGAATGGCAGCGCTACGCTAACTGGCGGCTTAGCAGATCCTCAAGTGAGGGGAGCCCTGACGCTAGCAGATGGGGCTATCAACGAGACGCCAATTCAGTCTGCTGACGCGCAATTTCTTTATCAGGACGCTCGCTTGTACCTGAGAAGCGAATTGGTGGCCCAAACTCCAGAGCCGCTCACCCTCTCAGCCATTGTGCCCTATGCTTTCGATTTCATGACGGTTGCTCCTGAGAGTGATGAAATCATTGTGGAAATTGACGTTTTTGACGATGGCTTGGCGCTGCTGAATCTACTCAATCTGCCAGTCGCCTGGGTATCTGGCAAAGGACAACTGAGGCTGCGAGCTTCGGGAACTCTGGCGCAACCCAGAATTTCTGGACTCGCTACGTTTACAGACACTAAGGTACAGGCCAACATTCTGCCAGAGCCGCTGACGATTGTGGAAGGTCAGGTCAGGTTTGCGGGCGATCGCATTATCGTTGACAAGCTAACCGGCCAGTTCAGCCAGGGTAGTATTGACGCCAAAGGGATATTCCCGATTGTGTCCCCGTTGAATATCGCCGCCAGTGCCGCCATAAACTCAGCACAGCCTACCGAAAATCCCCCTGAAGAGAATGCAGAACCCGGTTCTGGGCTACTGGAAGGGCCTGCGGAAAACCAACCGTTGACTGTTGATCTGAATCAAATTGGGTTGGACTTAAAGGGACAATACGACGGCCAAGTGGACGGCCAAATTGTTGTAGGCGGCAGTGCTCTCCGAGGGACTCGATTGGGCGGTAAAATTTTATTGTCTCAAGGGGAGATATTGCTGCCCGAGGGAGAATCCGCCGCTTCCCCAGTATCGGCTCCGGTGAGTTTTCAAGATTTAACGCTGACGCTAGGTAGAAATCTTCGAATTGTTCAAGGTAATCTGCTCAATTTCGTGGCGGCGGGCAGCTTAATCATCAATGGCGGCCTCGACAATCTTCGCCCAGAGGGAGTGATTCAACTCAAATCGGGGCGAGTGAACCTTTATACAACCCTCTTTCGCTTAGTCGGCGGTGAAAATACGGCGGAATTCCTACCCAACCGAGGCTTAATTCCAGAACTAGATGTGACGCTGCAAGCCACAGTCCAAGATTCAGGACAGGAAGGCTCCTTTATCCAAACCACAACTGAATTTCCTCCCAATGAGGTGAATGATTCCGAGATTGATTTTTTAGGCATCAATGAAGGCGGATCGGAGACAATCCGAGTTCGAGCCCGAGTGCAAGGACCGGCTGACCAGCTTTTTGACAATCTAGTGCTAACCAGCAGCCCTCCCCGTTCTCAGAATGAGCTGATTAGTTTAATTGGGGGCGGTTTCATCAGCGCCCTACAGTCCACTGTGGAGGCTGTCAGCGGTGAGGGGAATGACTTCGGCGGACTCTTAGCTGTGGCGGGCAACTTCGTCAACGATCTGATCGGCTCCAATTTTGACACTCTGTCTTTCCGCTTCTTCTCAGCTACCCCAACCTCGGCTCAAACCACGGGCTCTAATGTGGAAATCGGAGGCGAGCTTGGGGTTGATATCTCCAACAATTTATCCTTTTCAATCTTGAGAGTCCTAACGACCACGGATAGTTCAGTGTTTAATATTCGATACCGGATTAACGATCAATTTACCCTCAGAGCAATTACGGATACGGACAATGCTAATTTCGGCGTGGGCAGCGGATTTATATTAGAGTTTGAGAATCGGTTTTAAGTGGTTGGTAGTAAACGATATGACCTCTGATCAGGAGCGATTGACTCAGGACTTGGATAATCAGGATGCAAATACTCAGGTGACTAATCCTAAAGAAACCTCACGGAAGGCTTCCTTTTGGTCCAGTTTCTGGCACAGTCAACGAGAGAACGGCAAGATTTTCGCCCTCGCCCTCGCCCTTGCCCTCCTGATCCGCCTGTTCGTGGCTGAGCCCCGCTACATTCCCTCCGACTCAATGGAGCCAACTTTGCAGGTGAGCGATCGCCTGATTGTTGAGAAGGTTTCCTACCATTTCCATCCACCCCGTTATGGGGATGTGGTCGTATTCAACCCGCCCCCTCAACTACAAAGATTGGGGTTTAATGGTAAGCAGGCCTTCATTAAGCGGGTGATAGCCGAACCCGGGCAAACCATTGAAGTCAATCAAGGTCAGGTTTTCCTGGACGGAGAACCGATTGATGAATCTTACATCCAAGAACCGCCCAGCTATCAAATGCCCGCTGTCGTTGTTCCCCAGGGTCAAATCTTTGTCATGGGGGATAATCGTAACGATAGTAACGATTCCCATGTTTGGGGTTTTCTACCTCAAGAAAATATCATTGGCCATGCTGAGTTCCGCTTTTGGCCTTTGGAGAGAATTGGACGAGTAGAGTAATTATCGACATTCCCACTTCCCTAGAATAGATCTCGATGAAGTTAGGGTTTAGGGTGTGGGGTATGGGGTGTAGCCAATACACATGACAACCGTTACAGCGATGATTTCATACTTCCGATCTAGGACTGTGCGTCCTCAGTTAAACCAGGCGGTTCCAATTCCTCGAACCATGACTTTGTCCTGGTGCAATTGGATGATTTGGGTCCAGAGCACTCTGTTGAGTGTAGGAATCGTGGGGCTCACGCCAGGGATATCCACTGCCCAAACGCCCCAGAACCCGGAAATTAACGTTGGTATTGTTCAGCGATTTGGCTCAAACCCTGGGGATGAAATTAGGCTGGAGCCGCTAGCAGGCGATCGACTTACCCGCAAATTTGAAACCGGCGGACAGGCGCAGACACTGACCACCAATCAAGTCAAGCTGGATGTGGTGATGCAGTCCCTGCCTCAACCCAGATTGCAGGAATGGGTGGTGTTGAGTAGCCACCGCAGTTTTGAGAGTGCTGAGGATAGTGCGAAGCAGTGGCGCGATCGCGGCATTGAGGCTGAAATCGCCCAACCCGAAACCTGGCAGGTTTGGGCCAAGCGTGACGTTTACCACTTACCATTGCTGCGCCGCCTGCTGCTGAAGAATCTGCAAGCTGAGGGGTTGACAACGACTTATCTTGATAGTCGGGTGATGCAGCAGGAAGCCAAAGCGGCCTTTGTCGCTAACGGTTACCGCTACCACCGCGATCGCTTCGAAATCCTCAGCGCTAACCGTCGCATCCGAGTGATTAAAGGGCAGGGAAGACGCAATCAAAGGCTTTATGGCGGCGATCTGCGCCTGCAACCCAATGCCTATGGCGCCTATACCCTGGTCAATCAGGTGCCCATCGAAACCTACCTGCGGGGTGTCGTACCTCACGAGATTGGTCTGTCCGCCCCTCGAACCACCATTGAGGCCCAGGCGATTTTAGCTCGCACCTACGCCTTGCGCAATCTGCGACGGTTTAGCATTGACGACTACGAGCTTTGCGCCGATACCCATTGCCAGGTTTATTGGGGGCTGGGAGGCGCCGCCAGCGTTACTGACCAGGCGATCGCCGCTACCCGCGGCCTGGTGTTGACCTATCAAAATGAGTTGATCGACGCCCTCTACTCCTCCACCACAGGGGGCGTCACCGCCGCCTTCAGCCATGTTTGGAATGGTCCCGACCGGCCCTATTTGAAACCCGTTATTGATTCAGTCCAGTTAATTTGGGATCTGACCTCAAAGCCGCTTTCAGATGAACTTAACTTCCGTACATTCATCGCCCTAGAACAGGGGTTTAACGAGGTGGGATGGGATCCCTTCCGTTGGCGGGTTACGAGTGAGTTGCCCCAAATCACCCAAGATTTGAAAGAATACTTGCAGAACCGTCAGCATCCCCTGGCCAATTTCAATCAAGTCTTGCGGCTTCAGGTCACAAAGCGGGCTCCCGCCGGACGCGTCCAACAACTAACCATTCAGACTGACATGGGTGCAATCCAGCTAGAAAAAGACGAAGTCATTCGAGCCCTTTCAGCCCCTAGAAGTTTATTGTTCTATCTCGATCCAATCTATCAGTCGCCCCAACAGCCGCTTGCTTCCGACGGGCCTGCTGGGCCTGCTGCAGAAGATACCGCCGCTAACGCCAATGCGCTCCCTCTAGACCCTGTCATCAAAGGCTATGCGTTTGTGGGCGGCGGGCTAGGGCATGGCGTTGGCATGAGTCAGACCGGCGCTTACAACCTCGGCGCCTTAGGTTGGCCCAATGAACGAATCTTGAAGTTCTACTATCCCGCCACCGAACTCCAACCCATTAGCGACACCACTGTTTTTTGGCGAGATCCCGGTCACTGAATCATGGATTACCTAACTAAGCTGGCCGAATATGAAGCAACTAGCGGGTAGTCTCTACTGCCCTCTCCCATGACAGTAGAACCGTTGTCGGGGTTCCGGTCCCGATTTAACCAATAGGTCCCGGCTATGGTTTCATCTATTGCGAGTGTATCAAACCAACCGGCCAATCGCAAAGAAGACGTATTCAATCGCGATAAAGGACGCAACAAAAACAAGAAGCAATATGGTGTTGAATGCCCAATTTCCCGATCCAATGAGTTTTACGCATTGGTATAGATAGGCCGCAAATGCCATCGCAGCGCTAAAAGCCAAAACGCCGTAAAATCTAAATAAACGAGTTGCGAAGTAGTCGCCAAGCAAGATGCCAGAAAGATTGCTTGCGCCGAAAATCAAGGACACTGTAAAAAAGAACACAGCTATAACGATACGAGACAGATCAGGCAACAACGGAATGATTAGAGGGCGAGCAAAAATATATATGAATATCCAGACGACGGAATGTTGAATCAGTGGTGCGAGAACCGCATTCATTTCCACACCAGAACCGTTGGCAACGAACCAGAAGGTCGTCAAAGCATCTAGAAGAGCAGTGATGATGGCCATCACCGGAAAGAAGTCCAGCCGATATCTGAGTTTTTCATTCATCAAAGCGTGATCACTATATATTCAACATC
>JAKSDM010000590.1 GCA_022360135.1 Pseudanabaenales cyanobacterium
AAGCTTAGGTTTGTTTCCACCACCTGGATCAATGATCCTGATTTTACTTTGTTCTATTTCAGACTGTTGTTGTCGATGAATAGATTCAACTTGGCCAATTAATTCTTGTAATGAATTACAGTCGATTCCAAATAGACGTTGCGTTTCTTGAGGATTCTGATCAATATAATCTGATATAAAGCTCATGTTGGTAGAACACACAAAAGGTATTTTTCATCTCCACCTTATAACAGAATTTCTATTTTGGAGATGTCTATTATATTTGTCAAGCCACGCCCATAAAAAAGCTTTGTGCCCACCACTAAAACGACCTCGTAGGCTCTTAGTTTTACCAATGTAAAGCAACCCATCAGTTCTGTGCCTGACTGTGTAAATACCAGGACGTGCAGGAATAGTATTAAACTCGCGGCTCAATAATTGGCACTGCTCAAAGGGTATGAAGGCGATCGCATCCAAAATATTTCGAGCTTGGATTTGCAACTCAGAGTCATTCGTTGACATGGGAATAAAAAATCTGACCACACAAAATTATATTCCCGCCTGGACTAGAAGTGAGCAGCCTGCTTGAGTTTCTAACCCATCGTAGAGTCTCTTATTTGTTCCCTAGTAAAATCTTTTTCAATTAATTTACTATTAGCACTTCCAAAATAATTAATGCTGTCTGTCCAGTCCTGACCAATATAAATTTTCCCATTGGGATAGGTTATTTTATAAATCACTTTCATGACTTGAACTAAAAATCTATGAGAAAGTTGAGAAATAGCTGTCTAATAACAGATAAGTTTCAAGTGTCGCCCCCACCGATAACTCAGCAGGCTAACGTTCCTGGTCAGCGATTGCTAAAGACTTTTCGGCTTCACCAACAGATAGTAACAATCCGCTGCACCACGGTTTATGTTAGGCTGCAACAAACTGAGGCATGAATGGAATGTCTGTGCTCCCAATATCTAACCCCATTTGTGAGAGCAAAGTAGTCACTTGCCCTCTGTGGTGTGTTTGGTGATTGAACATATGTGTCACCAGAGCCCAGCGGGGAACTGTGCGAATTTTGCCGTCAACCTTACTTTGATATGTTTGCTCTTCGTCCAACCAAATGGGATCTAGCGCCGAAACCCAATCTATGATCCGAATATCCAAAGCCTCTCTCTCAGTCCTAAGAGCCGTAAATGAAGAGGCTAACTCTTGACCTACCTCAGGAACTTGTATTGGATTGCCTGTGAACCGAGATAAAAATGCCAAATCCCCGTACATAATGTGGTTAAGCGTCATGTAAATAGAATCAAAAAAGGCCTTTCGATCTAGCCGAAGCTCCTCTTCGGACAATCTCGAACACACATCATAGAGTTTGATATTCATCCACTGGTTATATTCAGCCAATAGCTGAAAGCGTTTGTGTTCAGACATCACTACTCCAGATCAGAAATTTGACAACCTTTATGAATCGTTTTAATAACCATCTGGCCTGTCACCCACATTGATCTACCTTTGCAATATTCAGTATGTTTTCTGGCTTCGATTTAGAATCCAGCATTCACTTGCCCAAAATAAGTGCGGTAGTTGCTTGTGGCTTTTCTTGCCGCCTAAATATACATTCAACGTCAGATCTGACGGATAAAATCCACACTTCCGGATCTTATCCGTCACTTTTGCGTGATAACACCCCTATTTACAGAACTTATACCCAATTTTTGACCCATAACTCCGGGAAGGCAGGGTGTTAATTGTCATTTTTGACAGTTAAGTATAGTGATTGGGGTGCTTATCCGTCACTTTTGACAGTTAAGCACCGATTCAGGGGATTTATATGCATGTACCATGGCGTCACCCAAACCGCCTCGTTTACTCAATCAAGTTAGGGAATTGCCCGTTTAAGGCGCTTTAGCCTTTCAACTAAAAAATCCTATGTCTATTACATTCGGGATTTCATACTGATATGTTTCAAAACTTGTAATTTACTACACTAGATATACTGCAAACTGTCTGTATAGTACGTCCATATTGGATGAATATATGGAACGTTTCAGTATATCTTCCTGACAAAAACAGGAGAGTTTTGTTGGATCGAGTCAATATCAATATATGTGTGTAGCTCAGTTATTCAGGGAAACTCAACATCAATGTATATCTAATTGATTTCTGCTGAGGAGCCAAGGCTATTTATTTTCCAATCGCTGCTGATAAAGCGACACAATTTTATTGACCACCTGATCAATGCTGAGGTCATCGGTAAGGATTTCGATTGCATCCGACGCCTTGCGTAAGGGAGCGAGACGGCGCTTGCTATCTTGATGATCTCGTTGCTGAATCGCTTGTTCCAAATCGGCCAAACTCATCCCCAATGGATTTTGCACCTGATGATCCTGATGACGGCGGCGAGCCCGTTCTTGGATCGAAGCAGTTAGAAAAACTTTCAACTCAGCTTCTGGGAAAACCTGGGTGCCAATGTCTCGCCCTTCCATCACAACGCCTCCCTGCAGGCCATATTGCTGTTGTTGCTGCAGCAAGGCGGATCGCACCGCTGGCTGGGCGGCAATTCCAGAAACCTGGGAAGTGACCTCACGCCCGCGAATCGCCTCAGTCACCTCTTGATCATTGACCCAAACCTGAGATAGGGCGAGGGAATCAGTTGTCCCTAGCGGCGCGGCGGCAAGCCGAAGTCGGCAGCTGGGGATGAGTTCAGCCACCGCCACCTGATCTTGAGGATCAATTCCCATCTGCAGGGCTAACCAGGTGACTGCCCGGTACATCGCCCCACTGTCTAAATAGAGCAATCCTAGCTTTTGGGCGACTATGCGGGCAACGGTTGACTTGCCCGCCCCGGCTGGACCATCAATGGCGATAATCGGCTGGCGCGATCGCAACAGAATATTGTCGATCAATCGAGTTTTACCCAGGTGAGCGGCGATCGCTAACATCCCCACTGACTCTACCTGCTCAAGCCTGGTCATAGTGTGAGGATGCACCAGCTCCACATATTCTGGGCGAATAGCGGCAACCTTAGCCAACTCAGCATTGACCCGATCAACTAATACGCTTCTGGACCGCGCTCCTGTCTGAAACGCCTGCTCCGCTGCTTGGAGACTGCGGTAGAGGGTAGTCGCCTGCTGCCGCTCTAGTGTATTTAGATACTGATTGCGAGAACTTAAGGCTAAACCGTCCGCCTCCCGCACAATTGGGCAAGGCACAATCTCCACAGATAATTTCAAATCCGCCGTTAGCTTGCGGATAATTGCTAACTGTTGAGCATCTTTTTGACCAAAGTAGACGCGCTCAGGCCGCATCAAATTCAATAACTTGGTGACGACCGTCGCCACCCCTTGAAAATGTCCAGGCCGGGTGCGACCACAGAGGATCGACGTAAACGCAGGCGGCGGGATTACCTCAGTTAGGACTAACTTGTCAGGTTTGGGGCCGCCATAGAGCGCTTCTACGTCAGGCGCGAATACCACATCCACCCCAGCCTCTGCACACAGACGCTGATCGTGGGCCAGATCGCGGGGATAGTTAGCTAAATCCTCCCCCGGCCCAAACTGGGTAGGATTGACAAAAATGCTGACAACCACTCTGTCATTTTCTCTCCGAGCCCGCTGAATCAGGCTGAGATGACCGGCATGGAGAGCCCCCATCGTGGGAACCAGCCCCAGCTCTATTACAGCGGTTGGTGAAGCGCCAGACCGCGACTGACCAGAACGAA
Organism: Pseudanabaenales cyanobacterium; assembly: GCA_022360135.1. GTDB lineage: Bacteria > Cyanobacteriota > Cyanobacteriia > Phormidesmidales > Phormidesmidaceae > JAKSDM01. Next base: position 3,695 of record JAKSDM010000590.1, read on the forward strand.
GCTGCTTGAGGTAGCAGCGCAGCCCTTCTACGGTTTTCAATAGCAGCACAAATAAAAATTAACCCCTTAACCGACAATAAACAAACCGAAAGACCCCTGCCTGCCGACAAGGGTCACTCATTTTCAATTCTTAATTACTAGGGTAATCAGGATTGCTCTGGATTGTCACCTTGAGGCAGTATCCAGAACCTCAAGCTGCACTGGACCGATCCCCATGTTCGCCAACCCAATGGCCTGGGCGGCTCCAGCGGATAGATCAATAATCCGACCATGGATGTAGGGGCCGCGATCATTGATCCGCACCAACACCTGGCGATTATTGCGCAGATTGGTTACCCGCACCTGAGTGCCGAAAGGCAGTGTGCGGTGCGCAGCGGTAAGGGCGTTTTGGTCGAAGACTTCTCCACTCGCACTGATATTGCCATGAAAACCAGGGCCATACCAGGAAGCTGTTCCACTGGCGCTAAACAGAACATTACTAACCGTAGCAGGCTGAGGATTAAACCTTGGTCCGCCTTCAATCACTGGCAGCGGCGGAGCGGTTCCCAACAAGCGCCGTAGTCGATTGACCGCCTGCAGGGCGTCCTCAGCTATGTTTTCAGTGGTGTCAGGTAAAATGGCGTCGGCGTTGATAGCGACTAGATGGCTATTGTCAACCGTAATCATGTATTGGTTCGCATCACTATCCCAATGGGCGGAGATAGTCTCCGCGTCTAACCCTTCACGGTTGAGTTGATTGATTCGAGCTGCGATCGCTGTTGCCCGTAAAACCGGATCTGAAGCGAACCTCTCTTCCGAAATAGTTTTTGAGGCCGCGCCATGATCGCTTTTAGAAAAAGATGCAGCGGAGACAGAGACTAATTCGGGAGGGCTAAAGGCAGTTACATTAGTCCCTTGCAATGTCGCCAGTTCAGCCCCTAAGAAGGTCAAAACAGGGATGTCATGGACATAGAGCGTAGCGGCTTGGCGATTATCCAAAGGGTGGGGATAAACTTGAACAATGCTCGATACTTCAGATTGGACGCCTAATTCAGGCTCAGGTTGAACTTTCAGTTCAGAGGAAAGGTCAGCCGATAAATTGGCTTCCATCGAAATTTCATTCGGGTGGGGGTCATTGCCTCCATCTAAGGCGTCAGACTGAGAGAAGGGTTCAGCTTCATCTAACTGCTGGGCGTTACTCGATAGGGGAGCGCCAAAGGATGACACAACCAAAGCCAGCGTTAGGCCACCAAGAACTTTTTGATTCATATTTCCGTTTACAAGCGTTTCCACATCAATGGGCTAGGATCAGAAACTCGGTCAGAAAACGTTTGAGCATACAAACTTCTGCACCAGGAGCTTCTAACTCATATCCACTTCGATTTCAATCTCACCTAATTGACCGAAACGTAACTTAGCACGAACATTCCCATTTGAGGATCAGTCGCTATATCGGTGGAAAGACGAGTAACGGTATTTCACAAAAACTTTATTTCTGACGACAAGAACTGTTTTATAAAGCTTTCAGGCAAAAAAGCTAGTTTCTATAGTTTGTAAATATTTATGTGTTATACCCATTCCTTACAGAAAATCAATCGTTATTAGCCCCATTTCAAATGCAATTATGCGCACACTTTTTTATGGAATATGCAACTTTACACTTATTTTTCTGGGGAGGATAGGAACTCGTTTTTCACGGCTGCTTGCCCATACATTTTATATATAGGAACTATCAGGAAAACCATTTATGGACTATCGGGACGCAGGGGTTGACGTTGAGGCTGGACGCGCCTTTGTAGAAAAAATTCGCCCTTTGGTGGAAGGTGCTCACCGGCCTGAAGTTTTGGGGAAATTGGGTGGTTTTAGCGGTCTATTTCAACTGCCAACGGACTACCAATCGCCTGTTTTAGTTTCAGGTACGGATGGAGTTGGCACTAAGTTAAAGCTGGCCCAAGCGCTTGATCGCCATGATACAGTGGGGATTGATTTGGTGGCGATGTGCGCTAACGATATCCTGACATCGGGGGCAGAGCCTTTATTTTTTCTAGATTATCTAGCGACGGGTAAGCTGAATGCCGAACAACTGGCCCAAGTGGTTTCTGGCATTGCGACCGGATGTCAGCAGGCGGGGTGTGCTCTACTAGGGGGTGAAACGGCGGAAATGCCAGGCTTTTATGCCGCTGGCGAGTATGATCTGGCTGGCTTTTGTGTCGGCATTGTTGAAAAGGATGAGCTCTTGGATGGATCTCGGGTCAATCTGGGAGATATTGCCATTGGTCTGGCTAGTCAAGGGGTTCATAGCAATGGCTTTAGCCTGGTGCGGAAGATTGTCAGTCAGCTCTCTTGCCCGGAGGGGCATGAATTTGGCCACGTCTGGCGCGATCGCCTCGAACTGCTAGGCGGCCAAACCCTAGGCGAAGTCCTATTGGCCCCGACTCAAATCTACGTCAAACCAGTATTGGCGGCTGGCAAGGCAGGGCTTGATATTCACGGCATGGCCCATATTACCGGTGGGGGTTTGCCCGAAAACCTACCCCGTTGCTTAGGCCCAAATCAGGCCATTCAGATCGATCGCAACCGCTGGTCGACACCGCCTGTATTTGAGTGGTTGGCCACAGCTGGAAACGTCAGCGCCTTAGAAATGTTCAACACGTTTAATATGGGGATTGGGTTTGTTTTACTCGTACCGTCGAATCAAGCCGAGCAGACGGTTCAGTGGTTTGAATCCCAAGGTGTTCCTGCCTACGCTATGGGGGAAGTTATCTCCGGCGCTGGGAAATTGATTGGTCTGCCAGAATCCTAGTCAATCCTGGGTTACTCGCACAGCCATTCGGTGTATAAGGAATTTAGAAGCAATGGCGATCGTCACGCCGAATCACCGAATACATACTCAATACCCAGAATTATAAGGAGAAAACGTCTTGAAAAGTCAATACTCTCAAAGCTGGCAGCCGATTACTCTGACCATTGTTGCGGTTATCGTTGGGATTATCGCCTCCAGTAGCTTTGTAATTATCAATCCTGGTCAAGCAGGGGTTCTCAGCATTTTAGGGAAAGCGCAGGATGGGGCTCTTCTAGAGGGTATCCATATCAAACCGCCGGTTATATCTGCAGTGGATATTTACGATGTGACAGTGCAAAAATTTGAGGTGCCAGCTCAAAGCTCTACCAAAGATCTGCAGGACCTCTCCGCAAGTTTTGCGATCAACTTTCGTCTAGATCCGACCGAGGTGGTTGAGATTCGGCGGACACAAGGGACACTCCAAAATATTGTCTCGAAAATTATTGCGCCTCAGACCCAAGAATCCTTTAAGGTGGCTGCGGCCAGGCGGACGGTGGAAGAGGCCATCACTAAACGGGAAGAACTCAAACAAGACTTCGACACTGCTCTGGGTGAACGGTTAGAGAGGTACGGCATTATTGTCCTGGATACTAGCGTCGTTGACCTTGCCTTCTCAAC
>JAKSDM010000691.1 GCA_022360135.1 Pseudanabaenales cyanobacterium
AGCAGGTTAATGAGCTGAAGCAGCAAAATGGGAAGCTGGAAGAAGCGCTGAAGCTAGCTAAAGAAGTTGTCGATTCCCTGGGGCGACAGGTCAACGACTTGACCCAAGAGAAAGAGTCTTTGAGCGAGGAATTACAGCAAATACAAGCAAATGCCGCTTCTTTGCAACAGCAGATCGATCATCTAGGGCGACAGCAGGAGCAACTTGAAGCAGAACTGCACCAGGAGAAACAAGGGGTCGCCTCCCTAGAGCGACAGGTCAACGACGTGACCCAAGAGAAGGAGTTTCTGAGCGAGGAATTACAGCAAACACAAGTGAATGCTGCTCCTTTGCAACAGCAGGTCGATCATCTAGGGCGGCAGCAGGAACAACTTGAAGCAGAACTGCACCAGGAAAAACAGAGGAGAGTCTCCCTAGAACACCAGATCAACGACCTGACTCAAGTCAAAGAAAGGCTGGAAGCAGAATTACAGCAAGCGCAAGCAAACCTGTCGGCATTTGAACAACAGGTCGGCGGCCTGACTCAAGATAAAGAACATCTAACGGATGAATTGCAACAGGCTCAAGCGACTATCCCTCCCTTACTCCAGCAAATTGATCACTTCGAAACCCAAAAGGCCCAGCAGGAGAACGCACTGCTTAAAGCAGCGGAAACCATAAAGGCTTTGCAACAACAAGTCGATGACCTGAATCAGCAAAAACGGCAGATGGCGGCGGCGGTAAAGCTGGCTCAGGAAGTGGCGACCTCTCTGGAAAAGCAGGTTGGCGATCTAACCCAAGCCAAAGCAACCTTAGAAAGCGAACTGCAACAGGAATTACAGCAAGCGCAAGCAACCCTGTCATTATTTGAACAACAGGTCAGTAGCCTGACTCAAGATAAAGAACAGCTGGCGAATGAATTGCAGCAGGCCCAGGCGACTATGACCCCCTTGCTACAGCAAATTGATGATTTCGAGGCCCAGAAGGCGCAAAAGGGGGCCGCGCTTCACCAAGCAGAGGAAACCATAAGGGCTTTGCAACAGCAAGTCGATGACCTGAATCAGCAAAAAGGACAGATGGCGGAAGCGTTAAAGCTAGCTCAGGAAGGGGTGACCTCCCTAGTACATCAGGTGAGCGATCTAACCCAAGCCAAAGCAACCTTAGAAGGCGAATTGCAACAAGAAAAACAAACTCTGAAACAGCAGAGCAAAGAGCCATTACAAACACCAAGCAAACCCGAGGAAGATAATCATCATCCCATAGAGGACATCAAACCTGGACTGGAGACTATCGAACCCGAACCGGAGGCTATCGACCTCGAACCCGAGGACATCAAATCTGAACCCGAGCCGATTGAACCCGAGGACATCAAATCCGAGCCAGTGGTTATTGAACCCGAACCCATAAAGTCACTTTCAGGTAAAGCGATCGCCATTACAGGCGCGCTAAAAACTCTGAACCCGGCTAAAGCAAAGGCGCTCATCCAACAGGCAGGGGGCCGCATAACTAACTCACTCAGCACCCAAACCGACTATATAATTGTCGGCCGAGGCTCAGGAGCCAAACTCAAAAAAGCAGAGAAATTAGGCATTACTCAACTCTCAGAAGCTGAGTTGCTGGAACTTTTGGGATTACCTGAAGTAGGTGAGGAGACTTAGTTTCAGTCTCTAAGCGCATCAGCATTAATCGGTGGAATATCTCTACTTGCCAATCATCTTCACCATAAAAATGCCGCCAAAATATAGAAACAGAACCGCTCCCCCAAGCAAACTCTGAGTGATCGGGTCAGTTGACGGCGTTAAGATGGCGCCTAGAATGGCTGCGCCCAGCACCACATAGCGCCAACCCGCCAGCATCCGTTCCGACGACACAATGCCTAAGAAACCTAGCAGCAGCTGAATTACCGGGATCTGGAACGCTAGTCCCGTACTGAATAGCAGCAGCAACACAAACTCAAAATAGCGGTCAATGGACCAAAGTTGCTCTACTACATCTGCGCCATAGCTGATGAAAAACTTTAGCGCAGCTGGAATCAGAGCAATATAAGCAAATCCAATGCCGCTGAAAAATAGGATGCTCGACCCGAGCACGATGGGTCCCAACAGGCGTCGTTCTCGTCGAGTCAAACCTGGTAGGACAAACTGAATAATCTGATAGAGAATGAAAGGACTGGCCAACAGAATACCGCTGTAACCCGCCACTTTAATCGAGACAAAGAAATATTCACCCGGCGAAAGCTGCAAGAACTTAGCTCCCTGCGCCGGAATTTCCAGAATCTCGACGATGCGCCTGACCACAACAAAGCAGCCAACAACACCGATAAAAACCGCTATTAACGAATAGAAAATGCGCCGCCGTAGTTCTTCAAGATGGTCAAACAGCGACATTTCCACATCGTTTGGCAACTCATTTAGGAAATCGTCCCGATTCTGATTCTGCTTGGAGTCCAATTCAGAACTAGATTGCGGATCTGCCGTCTCTAGATTTGCGGGAGGCGTCATGACTTAGGGTGTCGGTTGTACATTGCTAACTCCTGACTATTGTATCGGCAGTCCTCCAGGAACTGGTAAACTCAATGGCGTCAATAGCAGGAAGACACGGTAGGTAAGCAACGATATGCATTCAGGCGACTGTCAGAGAGCTATTTCCTCAGGTGTGCTGGTCGGGGTAAAGGTGAGGTCTTTAACTGTGTCGATGTCTCCGGCGGGTTGAGCCGATGCGCCATTTAGAGAGAGTAAAACAGCGCCAGCATTACCCGCCCTAATTTTGATTTCCTCCTGGGCTGTCCAAGTTTTTTGAGTTCCTTCGGTCAGCATGCCTTCAAATTGGGTTTTGCCATCGACGGTCACCTTCATCCAGCAATTTCCGGTCAGATTGATGGCGACGGTGATCGGAGAGTTTATAAGAGAATGCGGCGCATCAGCAATTTCTGAAGAGAACGGTTCAGAAACTGCAGTTTCTGTTGAATCAAATGAGGTAGGCGCTGTAGATGAGGAGTCAGCAAACTCCGCTGCTGGTTCTTCTCCCTCTGTTGTTACCGAGGCTAGCTTCGGACGGCTTATCAGGTTAGCTAAAATGCCGATGCTAAGTATGATGACAATCCCACCAATCAGATATGCTAAATAAGCTGAGCTTAATTCACATATTTTTTGAACTAGAGGAGCTTTAAGCGCAGCTTTAGCAAAATCAAGCGTCACTGCTGGTTTGGGTCTGGGCGGCGTAACTAACTCACGAGTCTCAGAAATTTCGGGAGTCAAGAAGGGCGGTTCTGAATCAATAGAAAACTTTCGGGATAAGGTGACGCCGTCCAGACCCAAGGCGTCTCCGTACCTGCGAATGAAACCCTGAATAAATACTGGTTCTGGTAAGGGCTTACCTTCACCTTCCTCAATAGCTTTTAACAGGGTTGGGCGAATATAGATTGCGGTGGCAATCTGATCCAAACTACGCCCCTGATTTTGCCTGGTTTGGTACAGGTGGGTCCCTATTTCTTTGAGTTGCTCCTTTTGAGAGAAGTTTAGATTAGTCACAACA